>CALMOO010000185.1 GCA_937871705.1 uncultured Hymenobacter sp. | reverse complement strand
GTGCTGCCCACGGTGGTGGGCGAGCGCACGTTTATCGGCAATGGCGCCGTGCTGGCGGGCGGTACTACCCTGGGCAATAATAACCTGATTGGGGCGCTCTCGGCGGCGCCGCTCCAGACGCCGCCCGATGGCACGTCTTGGGTGGGCTCGCCGGCATTTTTGCTGCCCAACCGGCCGGTGCTCGACACGTTTTCGGCGGACCTGACTTTTAACCCGCCCGCCCGGCTGGTGTGGGCGCGCAGCCTCATCGAGGTTTTCAAAATCATTGTGCCTTACACGTTCACCTTCATCACGTTTGCAGTGCTCTATCACTACTGCAAGTGGCACCTTACCTACTACCCCTTCTGGAGTAGCGTAGGGGTAGGCACGGGCGCGCTAGTGGGGCTGATTTTTGGCTTTTCCATTCTCACGGCCTTGCTCAAGTGGGTGCTTATCGGGCGCTACAAGCCGTCGGAGAAACCGCTGTGGTCGTCGTTTGTGTGGCGCAATGAATTCATCAACTCCTTGTGCGAAAGCTATGTGTACCTATACTGGGAAGCGCCGCTACTGGGCACGCCCTTCGCTACCTGGTTTTTCCAGCTCATGGGCAGCCACTTTGGCCACTCGGTGTACATGGACACCACCGAAATCACGGAGTTTGACCTGGCTTGGGTAGCCGACCACGCCGTGCTCAACAACGGCTCAACTATTCAGACGCACTTGTTTGAAGACCGCGTGATGAAGATGTCGAACCTGCGTATTGGGCGGGCCGCCACGGTGGGCACCTCGTCGGTGGTACTCTACGACTCGGTTATCGGACCGGGTGCCACGCTCAAAAGCCTATCCTTGCTGATGAAGGGCGAAAAGCTGCCTGCCAACACGCGCTGGCAGGGCATTCCGAGCGCCTTTATCTCAAACAGCGCGCAGGGGTGGTAAGCAGGCGGGCAGGAAACCCATCCTTTTTCTGTATGAAGCTTTATTTAGCAGCCCTGCTGCTCCTACCCCTCCCACTTCTTGCCCAAGTGAATGGGACGACTCGCCCACCTATCGATTCGGATAGTACTTCCGCGGAGTGGACGCTCAGCCTTGAAGTGGCGCAGCGTACCTTTTACTTGGGCCGCGAGTATGGTAGCAAGGCCTTTACGGCGGCCCCAAGCCTAACTTACAGCCACCCGAGCGGCTTTTACGGCACGCTGTCAGGCTACTACTTTCACCAAAGCCAGCCGCCACGCTACGCTTTCACCGACCTAGAGTTGGGCTACGCCAATACGATTACCGACCACTGGACTTACTCTTTGTCCTACGACCGCGTGTTCTTCACGCCGCCCGTCGGCAGCACCGAGAAGCTGATTGAGAATGGCCTGGAAGCCTACACCAGCTACGACCTAGGCCCGCTGCACGCTGCCGTAGACTACAACTACTTTTTCGGTAAATCATCGGCCCAAACCATCGCCTTGGCACTCAGCGGCACACTCAAAAAAACCGACTGGCTGGGGTTCGATGAAGTTAGCTTAGCGCCCGGGGCCGAGGTATTTTGGGGTTCGCCGCTGGCGCTGGTGCGCTACGGCGGCACGTACGACGTTACTATCGTGACGGTAAACAAACGCGGCCGCAGCAAAACCACGCAAGCCGTGCTGAGCCGCACTGTGCGCCTGCTCGGCTACGAGCTTACCCTACCCCTGCAGCTCGCCCGAGGGCCACTGGCTTACACGCTCACCGGGCACTACGCCATTCCGCAGCGCACCCCCGACGACGCGGCCGCGCCGCTGCCCACCGGCGCCTACCTGAGCTTGCTGGTAAGCTATACGTTTTGACTAGGCCACGACCTGTATCAAGCCTAGATAGGCCCACCTCAACTGCGCTAGCCCAGACTATTTTGCATGCTAGCAGCTAGACAAACTTAACACGAGTAAAAATTTAAAATTTTTCTTACTGATATACAAGCGGTTGAGATATTAACTAACATTTGTTAGTAAAAATAACTAACATTCGTTAGCCAAATACGAATAAGGCAGTACATTTGTCCCACCCACTCTTCAATTCCCACCCGCAGTCAGTAAGAGCCTGTCTGATTTCTGGACTGGCGGCTTTCATCGGCCGCCTCTCCGCATCTACCCTCCGGTTGTAGCACAGCTTCGCCGGCGGCTTTCCACCCACCCGCCCTCTCTCCGCTCCCGGATGGGTTCTTACTACTACCGCCCAACGCCCTGCCCAGCTTCTTGCCGGACAGGGCGTTAGTGTATGCACCATGACCAAAAACGGCAAACCCACTAAGCGCCAAATCATTCTGGAAGAAGCCGCCAAGCTGTTTAAGGACAAAGGCTATGGCGGCACGTCCATGCGCGATATTGCCGGGCAGGTGGGCATGGAGGCGGCCAGCATGTATAACCACATCAAGTCGAAGGACGAGATATTGGATAATATCTGCTTTCGGATTTCGGATGTTTACATCTCGCACCTGCAAGAGATTGAGCAGCAGCCGCTCTCGTTTGGTGAGAAAATCCGGGCGCTCATCCGCATGCATATTCAACTGATGGTGGAAGACGGCCCGGCCGTGTCGGTGGCCAATCACGACTGGAAATACCTGCCCGCTGCTCGCCTCAACGACTTTACGGAAGCGCGGCGGCGCTACGAAAAAGGCTTTGCGGCGCTGATAGCGGCGGGCATTGCGGCGGGCGAGTTTCAGCCGGTGAACAGCACAGTGGCTTTGTTTACGATTTTGTCGTCGGTGCGCTGGATTGAACTGTGGTTTAAGCCCGGGCGCAGCCTGTCGGCCGAAGAGTTGGAGGAGCATATCATCACGATGCTCCTCAACGGCTTAGAGAAAAAATAGCTTCTGGCAAGGGCGCGGCTTCAGCGTAGCCGCAGCACGCTACCCCCGTTCGGCCGAGACAGGGGGGTAGTAAATTGTGCTTGACAAACCACCAGTTTATGGTACCTTTAACGCTTAGTCTCCCTTTGACACAGAGGAGGTTAAGTGGTTAGCTCGCGTAGCTTGAATTAGGCCTAGTTCTGCTTTTTAAAATCCAAACTTGAACGCAGTTTCGTTCATTAGGTAATTATACTCTGCTCTTCTTTCCTGCGCATTCTAGTGCGTAGCCTTCCTTTTCGCTTTCTAACTCACCTTTTATGCTTGCGTCGGCTTCTAGCCCAGACGTTTACGCACAAGCTATAGCTACCCGCCTACTATCCCGCGACCCGTTTGGCCAATGGCTGGGCCTGGAGCTGGGCGAAGTGCGCGTGGGCTACTGCCAGCTCCGCTTCCGGGTGCGAGCCGATATGCTCAATGGCTTTGGTGCCTTGCACGGCGGTGTGGCCTTCTCGGCCGCCGACTCGGCGTTTGCCTTGGCGTGTAATACCCACGGCCGCCAGAGTGTGGGCCTGACTGCCACCATGGACTACCTCGAAGCTGGCCGCCTCGGCGATGTGCTCCTGGTTGAAGCCCGCGAGGAAAGCCTGAAGGAGAAGGTAAGTGTTTACCAGCTGCGCATTACCAACCAGCTGGGCACGCTGCTAGCTATGTTTAAAGGCACGGCCTACCGCACGCGCCACGAGATTTTATAATGCCTGTGGTATAAGAGAATAGTAACTTTGGCGGAACGGGTAGGATAAATAACCGGAAATCCGTATTTTTACGCTTCCTCCCACCCAGCTTTTCTTCCGTGCCCGGCTACACCCTTTTTGTCGATACCGAAACTTCGGGCATGCCTACTAACTGGCAGCGGCCGTACGCTGAGCCGGGCGCCTGGCCCCATATTGCACAGGTAGCCTGGCTACTTTATGGCCCGGAGGGAGAGCTGATTAAGCGCGAGAATCACTACGTGCGGCCCAGCGACTACGACATCAGCCCGGCATCGGGGCGGGTGCATGGCCTCACGCTGGCTTTTTTGCAGGAGCACGGCGAGCCGCGCCGCGCCGTGATGCAGCGCCTCCACGATGATTTGGTGCGCTACCAACCGCTGCTGGTGGGCCACTTTCTGGCCCTCGATTTTCATATGCTGGGGGTGAGCTTTCACCGCTCGGAGCTGCCCAACCCGCTGGTGGGGCTGCCCACGTTCTGCACCATGCGCTTTACGGAGCGCTTTATGCAGCCCATGCGCCAGCAGTACTTGCGGCTAGCCGACCTCTACCACCGGCAGTTTGGCCGGCCCATGCTGAACCAGCACGACGCGCTGGCCGATGCTGAGGCTACCGCTCAGTGCTACTTTGAGTTGTGGCGTAAGGGCGATATCGACGCTCAAACGCTGGCCGACCAGCCGCAGCTCCTACCCCCCCCCGCCACGGCAACCGCCGAGCGCCCCCCGTTCTGGCAGTTCTGGCGCCAGTCCGCCTAAACGAAAGCAGCCCGAACTTTGCGAG
>CALMOO010000184.1 GCA_937871705.1 uncultured Hymenobacter sp. | reverse complement strand
GGCCACGGCTGGCATGCCCGACCCCGAACTGCTTATCCGCACCAGCGGCGAGCAGCGCATTAGCAATTTTCTACTCTGGCAGCTGGCCTATACGGAACTTTACATTACCCCTGTGCTGTGGCCTGATTTCAGGCGCAGCCATCTGCGAGCGGCACTAGTCGCCTATCAGCGCCGTGAGCGGCGATTTGGCAAGACTAGCGAGCAGCTTACCGTATCCTGATTTAGTTATCTGATTAATGCGCACCTACTTACGCAGCACTTTATTTAGTCTGCTACTACTGGCTACCGCCTTGGTAGCGACTCCGGCTCGTGCTCAACAAGCTGCCCCTACAGCTTCGGTTGATGAGCCTCGCAAATACACGCTGGGCGGAATCACCGTGAGTGGCGCCCGTTACCTTGACCCTAATACGCTCATTGGGCTATCAGGTTTGCGGGTCGGCGACCCAATCAATATTCCCGGCGATGAGATTGGCAAGGCCATCCGCAAAATCTGGGCGCAGGGCATTCTGGCCGACGTGTCGGTGAGCATTGCGCGCACCGAAGGCGATAAGGTTTTCCTGGATTTCAGTCTGCGTGAGCGCCCACGATTATCGAAGTTCACGTTTACTGGCATCAGCAAAGGGCAATCGGAAGAACTCGAAAAGAAAATCAAGCTCATCCGGGGCAAAGTTGTAACCGACGCGCTGCTGTCGAACACACGCACGCAAGTGCGTAAGTTTTACACCAATAAAGGCTTTCTTGACTCTAAAGTCGTGATTCGCCAGGTGGCCGACTCGACGCTCTCGAACAGCGTAGCCTTGAAGATAGATGTGGATAAGGGTAGCAAAGTGCGCATCCACGACATCTCCTTTACTGGCGACAAGGCATTCAAAGACAGCAAGCTGAAGAAGCAGTTTAAGAAGACCAAGGAGCGTAAGCCCTACAAATTCCTGACGCCGGGTAAATTCCAACGCTCGGAGTTTGAAGACGACAAAAAGAAGCTGGTTGACTTCTACAACAACCAAGGCTACCGCGACGCCACCATCGTGTCGGATACCCTCATTCGGGATGATAAAGGCTTGGCGCTGCGCCTGAAAGTAGATGCCGGGCCAAAGTACTTCTTCCGCAACATCACTTGGAGCGGCAACTACCTCTACGATACCAAGACGCTGTCATCAGTGCTAGGTATTAAGTCGGGCACGCCCTATAGCAAGGAAACGCTGGATAAGCGCCTGAGCTACAACCCAACGGGCCAAGACGTGACCTCGCTCTACATGAACGACGGCTACTTGTTCTTCTCGATTGACCCGGTTGAAACCAAGGTGCAGGGCGACTCTATCGACATTGAGATGCGCATCTCGGAGGGCGTGCAGGCGCGGGTGAAGGATATCAACATCACGGGCAATACTAAAACTTCGGACCACGTGCTGCGCCGCACTTTGCGCACGCTGCCCGGCGACAAGTTTAACCGTGAATTGCTCATCCGCTCGCAGCGCGAGATTGCAACGCTAGGTTATTTCGACCCCGAAAAGATTGGCATTAACCCCGTGCCTAACCAGGCCGACGGCACCGTGGACATTAACTACACGGTAGTAGAGAAGCCATCGGACCAGATTACGCTCTCGGGCGGTTGGGGCGGCTATGCCGGCTTTATTGGTACAGTGGGTCTGGTGTTCAACAACTTCTCGCTACGCAAAGCCGGTGATTTCCATAATTGGACGCCGGTACCGGGTGGCGACGGCCAGCGTGTGGCGCTGAACGTGCAAGCCAACGGCTTGCAGTACCAGGCATATTCCATCAGCTTTACCGAGCCCTGGCTAGGTGGCCGCAAGCCTAATTCGCTGTCAGTGAGTTTGAACAGGAGCATTTCGCGCATCTCATACGGTGGGGTGTTCGACGTGAGCACCGGCAGCTTTATCAAGGTGAACACGGCGACGGTGGGCCTGGGCCGCCAGCTGCGGGTTCCGGATGACTACTTCTCGCTGAGCAACTCCATCTCGTACAGCCAATACCAGACGCAGAACTATGCTATTATTGCGGGGGCTAATACGGGTACGTTCAACAACATCACGGTGAACACGACCCTCTCACGCAATAGCATCGACAACCCGACGTATACCCGCCGTGGCTCGTCGCTGTCGCTGTCGGTGAGCCTGACGCCGCCCTACTCGGCCTTCCCCGGTGCGCACCCCGATGCCAACCAGTGGATAGAGTTGCACAAGTGGATGTTTGATGCTTCTTGGTTTACGCCTATCGTGGGCAAGCTGGTGCTGAACACGCGGGCGCACTTTGGCTACATCGGCTCGTATGGTGGCCGCGATATTGGGCCTTTCGAGCGCTTCAAGATGGGTGGCGCCGGCCTGGGCTACGGTGGCGGCGGCTCATTCCTGGTGGGTACCGACTATATCGGCTTGCGCGGTTACGACGACCCCAATGCTGCCTTTGCCATCCCGACGGCCCAGAGTGGGCAGAGCGGCGGCATTGCCTACAACAAGTACGTGGTGGAGCTGCGCTACCCCGTCAGCCTGAACCCGGCCGCCACGGTGTACGTGCTGAGCTTTGCCGAAGCCGGCAATGCGGTAAACTCCTACCAGCAGTACAGCCCGTACAACCTCTACCGCTCGGCGGGGGTAGGGGCCCGAATTTTCATGTCAGCATTTGGCTTGCTGGGCTTCGACTATGGCCACGCTTTCGACGCGGTAGTACCAGCACCCGGCACAACCACCAAGCAGGACTTCAACCACTTCCACTTCATTATCGGGCAGCAGATTCGCTAAGCGGGTGGGCCAGCCGACGGGAACGTTTGGCTGGCTCATCTAAGTTTAGGGGGGTAGGAGCTGCTCGGTGAAGAAACCCTGAAATATTGTGGCGCGCTGTGCGTTAAGAGCATTCAGCCACAGACTTAGCTGCTGGCAGGCCTTTTACGGTATGAAACGATTTTGCTATGCATTTGCTTTTCTGGGGCTGCTAGCCGCTACCGCGCCGGCGCAGGCGCAGCGGTTGGGCTATATAGATACCGAGTTTATCATGAGCAAGATGCCCGAGTACGCGCAGGCTCAGATTGAACTAAACAAGCTTTCGGACACTTGGGAAAAGGAGATTGAGGCCCAGCAAAAGGACCTCGACAAAATGTACCGTACTTACCAGGCTGAAGAAGTGGTGCTAACTGAGCCTATGAAGAAGAAGCGCCAAGATGAGCTGCTGAAGAAAGAGCAGGAAATCAAGGCGTACCGCACCAAGCAGTTTGGCTACGAGGGGCAGCTTTTTAAGAAGCGCCAAGAGCTGAATAAGCCGGCACAGGACAAAGTGTACGAGGCGGTGGAAAAAATGGTGAAGACCAAAAAGCTGGATATTGTGCTCGACAAGGCCAGTGACCTGACCATGATTTACACTAACCCGACCTTCGACTATACCGAGTACGTGCTTGAGGAGCTGGGCCTCGCTACCCCCGACCGCAACCAGCCCGGCCTCAAAGGCCCGGTGAAAACCGTGACGCCACCCAAAACGCCCGGCTCGGCCGCGACTACTGCTACCCCTAGCACTGACTCGCGCTTTGAGTCGGATTCGGGTACGCCCGACGTACCAGCTGGCACCAAAACCAAGGGTAAGGCCAGCGCTGGCACAAAGCCATAATATTCTTAACTTTGCATTTAACTTTTTCCTCAGAACCTTGATTTTTTTTGTTAACCGCGTGAAAACCGTTCAACTGACCTTCGCCGCCGCTCTGCTCGTTGTCGGCTCGTTCTTTGCCCCCGCCGCGCATGCCCAGGCTCCGCTCAAAATTGGCTACACCAGCGTGGAATATGTGCTGAGCCAGATGCCCGAGCGCAAGCAGATTGAGTCGGAGCTGAAAACTTACAGCGGCCAGCTCGAAGCCCAGCTGAAAAGCAAGCAAAAGGCTTTTCAAACCAAGCTGGATGCCTCCCAGAAAGGCGCCTCGACCATGGCTGCCGTAGTGAAAGCTGACACGGAGAGAGAGCTGCAAACTATGC
>CALMOO010000183.1:5600-7166 GCA_937871705.1 uncultured Hymenobacter sp. | reverse complement strand
CCCAGATACAGCGTGCGGGTGCGGTCGTCGGGAGTATTGGCGGGGTTGGTGGTGTGGTTTTCATGCAGTACACTGGCCGCCACTATCACCCGGCCGGGGTTTTCGTAGCCCAGGTCGTAGGAGCGCAGGCGCAAGGCGCGGCCCACCCACAGGCTCTGGCTCGTGAACGAGCGAAGCTGAAAATTGGGCTGCTGGCCTTCGGCGGGAGGCGCATCGCGGGGCAGCACAATGCGCAGGTTGAAGGCATCGAGCGAGGCTGCGCCCGCCCACCGGGCGCTGGGCGAGTAGAAATCGCGCTGCACCGCCACGCCCCCCGAGTGCGATTCAAACTCGTTATAATAGTGGCCGCGGGCGTACACAAAGTCGCGAAAAGGCACCTGGTACGTGCCCTCGTAGCCCCAGGTTTGCGGCGTGTCGCGGCCGTACTGGTAACGGTTATTGAACTGATGGCCCAGGCCCAGAAAGTTCTGGTCGCCGGCCGTGACGATGGCTTCCGTGGCGCTGCGCAAGTCGTAGCCCGCCGTGATGCTAAATACATCAGTGGTATACACCAGCACATCTACGCTGTCGCGGGTTGCGGTTTGCTCGTTCACCAGCACGCGGGCATCCAGGATTTCGTCGGTTTGGCGCAGCAAGCGCTCGCTCTCGGCCAGGGCCTGGGGTAGTAGTGGCCGCCCCGGCCGAAACAGCAATACCTGCCGAATGCGCGAGCGCGCCGTGCGAATGTGCAGCGCGTTGCCCGACTTCTCCAGAAACGTGTGCGGCTGCCGCAACGAGTCGTTCAGGCTATAGCCAAAGGCATCAAGGGGCGTAATCGTGATGTGGCGCACAATCTTGAAGTTGTGCTGGTCGAACTGCCGGTTGAGCAGCACCGCATCGAGGCCGTGGTCTTCTTCACGGGGCCGGGTGAGGCGGAAAAATGCCGAAATGGCGCGCCCCGCAATGGTTTTGCGCCGCGTGTAGCGCTGCAAGCTCAGGCGCAAGCGCTCCTCGTCGAAGCGGCGGCCCAGCGAGTCGGCGGGCGGCGCCTCGGTGCCCACGGCGGCATTCAGCGAGTCGGGCGGTACGGCAGTGCGCGGCGTAAAAGTCTGGCCATGCGCTTGCCAGGGGCTGCCAAATACCAGCAGCCCGCTTAAAAAAGCGAGTAAACTGAAAGAAATAGCCGGGGCATACCGCACAAACGCACTCCCTGCAAATTACGGTGTACGGGCCACAGTAGCGCTATGTGGGTGGGTCCAGCTAGCTGCCGCGTCGGAACTATTTCCAAAAAAATTAGCTTATATAATGCTTGCTAAATTCATCGGCAACTCCTACTTTTACCGCAGCTAAGTCACTTAGTCAATATGAACGAGCGCATCCAGAAAAAGCTAAGCATACTAGCCGACGCCGCCAAGTACGACGTGTCGTGCTCGAGTAGCGGCGGCAAGCGCAAGAACGAGCAGAAAGGCCTGGGCAATGCCGAGGGTATGGGTATCTGCCACTCCTTTACCGAGGATGGCCGCTGCGTAAGTCTGCTTAAGATTTTGCTTACTAACCACTGCATTTTTGACTGCGCCTACTGCGTGT
>CALMOO010000183.1:0-5590 GCA_937871705.1 uncultured Hymenobacter sp. | reverse complement strand
ACGACGTGAAGCGTGCCGCCTTCACCGTGGACGAGGTGGTGGATTTGACCATCAACTTCTACCGCCGCAACTACATCGAAGGGCTTTTCTTGAGCAGCGGCATATTCTCATCGCCTGACTATACCATGGAGCGGCTCGTGCGCATTGTGAAGAAGCTGCGCACCGAGCACAATTTCAACGGCTATATTCACGTCAAGACTATCCCAGGCGCTTCGCCCGAGCTGATTCAGGAAGCCGGCCTGTATGCCGACCGCCTCAGCGTGAATATTGAGCTGCCCTCCGAGCTGGCGCTCACTACTCTGGCGCCGGAGAAGAACTATCAGGAGATTCTGACGCCGATGGCCCAGATTCGCGACGGCATTATTCAGAATAAAGAAGAGAAGGCGCTGTTTAAGAAAGTGCCGCAGTTCGCCACCGCTGGCCAAAGCACGCAGTTAATTGTGGGCGCCAGCGACGAAAACGACCTGCAAATCATCAAGCTTTCCGACAGCCTGTACCAGGGTTACGGCCTAAAGCGCGTGTACTACTCGGGCTACGTGCCCGTGACCGACGACGCCCGCCTACCCCAGGTGACGCAGCCGCCGCTCGTGCGCGAGCACCGCCTCTATCAAACCGACTGGCTGATGCGCTTTTACGGCTTCGAAGCCGACGAGATTCTCGACCCCGCACACCCGTACCTCGACCTCGAAATTGACCCCAAGCTGGCGTGGGCGCTACGCAATCGCCACCTCTTCCCGATTGACGTGAACGTGGCCGATAAAGCCATGATACTGCGCATACCGGGGGTAGGGGCTCGCTCGGCCGAGCGCATTGTGCAGGCTCGGCGCTTCAGCTCGCTTACGAAGGAGAATTTGCACCAGTTTGGCGTAGTAATGAAGCGCGCCAAGCACTTTCTGACTTGCCGCGGCATGGCGCCGGCCACCCTTGGCGAACTCGATGAGCAGGCCGTGCGGCGTCAGATTTTGTTTGGCGGCAAGGCCGTCCGCTCGGCTTTGGTGACGCAACAGCTCGATTTGTTTGCCCAAGCGGGGTAGACTATGCAGAAATGGTATCTTGCGGCTTAGTACCACTTATCCGCTGTTCATTTCTGTATGAAACGTTTCTTAGTTAGTTGTCTTGCTGCACTCACAGCTATCTCGTTGACCAGCTGCCTTTCTACGCAGGAGCCTACGTGCACTTCGAGCGGCTACGTGCCCATCGTGAGCGCACGAGGTCCGAAGACGGTAGGTGTTAATCAGCCGGCCGTATTCACGGTTGGCTATACGTTGGGTACCGATTGCGGCACGTTTAGCAACGTCGCGGCGGTGCCTAATGGCAACACGGTGCAAGTGGGCGTAGCGGCCGCTTTTAATGGCTGCGCCTGCAATGCAAATACGACTGTTTCGCAGACTTCTTACCAGTTTCAGAGTGCCACGCCTGGCACGTACTATTTTCAGTTTGTAGGTCTTAATAATAGTTACATCGCCGATACGGTGGTGGTAAAATAATCCGGCTCTGGGGCCGGAATGCACGTTCATTCAGGCCATTTTGGCCCCATTTGCCATGGAAATCACCCACCGCGCACCCGCCGACGCGTCGGCCCTCACTGGTTCTGCCGTCCTCACCATTGCGGCTGAGCCAGCCCTACCCCTGCTGCCAGCCGCAGGCATCGACAAGGCGCCGCGCCTTTCGTGCTGCTGCCGTCTCAGCGAATTGATGCCCAAGGTGCGCCAACTGCACGATGCCGCCCGTGCTGCCCGACTGGCTACCGAAGAAGCCCCCAGCGTAGCCGCTTAATAAGTTGGGCCGCAACCCCCAGCCAGTGGGTGGGGTAGAGAGGGTATGGAATACGCGCTGGAGCACCACCAAGTACCCACCAACGGCTTGCACCTGCACGTGGTGCAGTGCGGCCCTGCCGCCGGCCCGCTCGTTATTTTGCTGCATGGCTTCCCCGACTTTTGGTACGGCTGGCGAAAGCAACTGCGGGTGCTGGCTGCCGCCGGCTACCGCGTGTGGGTGCCCGACCAGCGTGGCTATAACTTGAGCGACAAGCCGGTGGGTATTCGGCAGTATGTATTGCCTACCCTCGCCGCCGATATTATTGGGCTGATTGACGCCGCTGGGCGCTCGCAGGCCAATATCATTGGCCACGACTGGGGCGGCATTGTGGCGTGGCACCTGGCCACCTACCACGCCGACCGGGTGGCGCAGGCGTCTATCCTGAATGTGCCCCACCCGACCATCCTACCCCTCGGGTTTTTGCGGGCCCCCAGCCAGTTTATCCGGAGCTGGTATATGTTCTTTTTTCAGCTGCCGTGGCTGCCCGAAAAAGTGATTAGCCGCCGCAATTGGCGCTTTGGGGTGCGAAGTCTGTATGCTACCAGTCACCGCGGCACGTTCACGAAGGCCGACATCGCGCTTTATAAAGCTGCCTGGGCGCAGCCCCGAGCCATCACCAGCATGATAAATTGGTATAGAGCCATGCGTTACGGGCTGGGCCAGCAGCCCCGCCGAGTGCAGATTCCGGTACAGGTTATTTGGGGAAAACAGGATGTGACCCTGGATGCCAGCTTGGCTGAACTGAGCGTGCGCCTCTGCGACCAAGCCCAGCCGCACTACATACCCGACGCCACTCACTGGGTGCAGCTCGAAGCTGCCGACGCGGTGAATGCTCTGCTGCTGAAGTTCTTGCCCCAACCAAGCCAACCTAGTAGTACCTAATTCGTTTAGCTCGCGTGAGTCTTCCTACCCCCCTTCGCCCGCCCACTACCAGCACGGCCGTAGGCCCAATTGCCGCCCGCCCCGCTGCGCCAGAGCTGCGCAACCCGCCCGCCGACTACACCTACGACGGCAGCTTCGAAGGACTGCTCACGGTACTTTTTCGCATCTACGACCGCAAGTCGGCCCCCAACAGCATTCAGCCCGCCGATGCTGCACAAGGCGGCCTGTTTGTGCAGCCAGTAGCGATAGAAACCGATGAAACCCTAGCCACCCGCACCTGGGATGGGCTGGTTCGCTTCATGCCCCAGGAGGCGCGGGCGCGGCTCTACCACGTATTTCTAAGTGAAGATGCGGAGCGCGAGCTGCTCATCTTCCGCTACGCCGACATGGCATTGCGCACCGGCCGCGATATCTCCGAAAACTACGCTGATGCCACGGTGCGGCGCTGCCAACGCTTGGCGCAGCAGCTCTTTCGGGAGAAGCACCGCATGGAGGCGTTTGTGCGGTTCGAGAAGGCGCAGGATGGGTTGTTTCACGCCACCATTGAGCCCGATTTTGATGTATTGCCGCTCATTGGCAGCCACTTCACCAAGCGCTACGCCGACCAGCGCTGGCTTATTTTTGACAAAAAGCGCCATTACGGACTGTATTACGACCTCACGCGTACTGACATCGTAGAGTTTGAAACTAGTGGCGCTACCCTGCGGCGGGGCGAGCTCTCGGCCACGGTGCTCGACGAGCGCGAGCCGCTGTTTAAAATTCTGTGGCAGGCCTACTTCGACCACGTCAATATTCCGGAGCGCAAAAACCTGAAGCTGCATTATCGGCACATCCCGCGCCGCTACTGGAAGTATTTGAGCGAAAAGCAGCCCCGCGAGCGGCGCTTCGAGCCCATCAAGAATAAGCGCGGGCCCAATGCGCAAGCGGCGCTACCCGGCCCTACCCCCCCGCCGAGCGGCGAAGCAAGCTAACTTGCGGCCCAAACAACGCATTGGGATTTTATGAGCAACATTTTGGTTTTTGGGGCCTCGGGCCAATTGGGGCAGTGCCTGGCGCACGTAGCAAAGGAGCGTAACACGCCGGATTTAATCTTTCCGCCCGAAGACCAAGCCAACATTCTCGACCTTGCTAAGCTGCGCGCACTCTTTGAGCAACACCGCCCGGCCTATGTTATCAACTGCGCTGCCTACACGGCTGTGGATAAAGCGGAGGATGAAGTAGAAATCGCCCGCAAAGTCAACCGCGACGGGGTAGAAAACCTGGCCCGGCTATGCGGCGAGTTCGGCAGCGTGCTCATTCAGATTTCAACTGATTTCGTCTTTGCCGGCACCGGCAATCAGCCCTTGGTCGAAACCGACGAGGCTGCGCCCATCAGCGTCTACGGCCTCACCAAGCTGGAAGGCGAACAGGTAATTGCGCCGCTCACCGACAAGTATTTCATTCTGCGCACCAGCTGGCTCTACTCCGAGTACGCTAACAACTTCGTGAAAACCATGCTCAAGCTGGGCCGCGAGCGCGATGAGCTGCGCGTCATCTGGGACCAGGTGGGCACGCCCTGCTACGCCATCGACTTGGCCGGCTGCATCCTCACCATCATCGAAACGCAGAACCCTCAGTACGGCATCTATCACTATAGCAACGAAGGCGTTACCTCGTGGTACGATTTCGCCACCGCCATCTTCGAGCTGAGCGGCACTACAGTAAAGACTACCCCCATTCGCACCGCCGAATACCCGACCAAAGCCACTCGCCCCGCCTACTCGGTGATGGATAAGAGCAAAGTGAAGCAGGCGCTCGGCGTGGCAATTCCGCACTGGCGGGTGAGTTTACAGACGTGTTTGGGTCGGCTGGGGTAGGTTTTAGCTATTATAACTGGCATGAATCTGACGCAGCACATCTATGCCAGTTTGGGAGGTTCAAAAAGGGAGGCGAACTGTCAAGGTGTCGAGGGGTGGCACGAGGACATCTTTTTCATAGTTGGTGTCTTGGCCCTGCGCATCTGTGACTATCCAAATGACTTTATAAGCAAACCCGCTAGCCACCGGATAAACAATCGTAGTATCACGTGGATGGTATAGCCGAAATCCTTGGCCATAGCCGCCTACATAAACTGAATAAGGCAAGCTTTTTTTGGGCAGTTCGTTCACTAGTACGTACCGCGCCCAAGCGGATGCATAGACAGGAACATGTAAGTCTCTGTTAGGACGGCCATTACTTAGGATTACCTCACGGTCTGATGCCTCTTGATAATAGGGGCCTTTGGATGCTCGAAGTGCATAAGAGCCATGTGACTCAGCATTGAAAGTAAATTCAAAGTGTCCTTGAGCATCGGCTAAGTAGGGAGCGCCTTGCGCCGAGAAACCTCCACTACCAGCACCGCCGATGCTCCCGCTACTTCCGCCACCGTACTTGGTTAATCGCACTTGGGCGTTTGGCACTGGCTGACCGGTAGAGAATTCCACCACTTGCCCGACCACTGCCGTCGGACCGGATTCTTTTTGACATCCATTCAACGCTAATAAGACAGCGCCGAACAGGCTCCAAGTCAACCCAAAGGTGCCACGCGAAAAGAAAAATGTAAGATTCATAGCAGAGTCGAAGAACCAGGCAAAGCAACCTAGCACACAAACCTACCCCTAACAGCTAGAAAGCGCCACCTAATAACATAAAGAAGTTTGACTTTTGGAATGGCCTATGTTTACTATGAATGCTATGAATATCAATGTGTTGCGATAAAATTTAAGGATTTAACTAATTTTACCGCCCATAAGACCGGTGCACTGCCAGCGCCACCGCTACAAAAGCCCCGCCCACGGCGCACACGCCGGGCCAGCCGAAGTGCATCCAGGCTAGGCCGCCGACTACCGAGCCGATGGAGCCGCCCGTGAAG
>CALMOO010000182.1 GCA_937871705.1 uncultured Hymenobacter sp. | reverse complement strand
CGCCCTTGACCGGCGCGGCAGCACCCAAGGCAGCCGTGTAATGCAGCTGGGCAGCATTGCTGAGCGCAATAAGGACTACGAAAGCGCCGTGGCGGCCTACGATTACGTGATGCGCGAGTACCGAGCGGGCCCGTTTTACCAGCTGGCCCGGCAGCGCCTGCTGCAAGCCCGTGAGGCCCAAGTGCGCGACACCTACCCCGTCGACCTGACCAAGGTGCGCGCCCTGGCCACCGAGTACGAAAGCCTGCTCACCGAACTGGGCCGCACGCCCGACACGGCGCCGGTGCTGCGCAGCCTGGCCGACCTCTACGCCTTCCAGCTTGATAATAAGGTTAAGGCTATGAGCTTGTTGCAAGAAGTAATCAACATGCCCCGTGCCAGTGCCGATGTGGTAGACGAGGCCAAAACCACCCTCGGCGACTTGTACCTGCTAAAAGGCGAGCCTTGGGAAGCCACCCTGCTGTATTCCCAGGTAGAGAAAGCTCACCCCGAGGCGCCCCTCGGCTACGAAGCCAAGCTGCGCAACGCCCGGCTGAGCTACTTCGCCGGCGATTTCAAGCTGGCGCAAAGCCACCTAGATATTCTCAAGGAAGCTACTACCCGCGAAATCGCCAACGATGCCATGCAGTTGTCGTTGCTCATTCAGGAAAACACCGCCGAGGATACGCTTGGCCGGGGCCTAAAAGCCTATGCGGCCGTCGAGCAGCTAGTGTTTCAAAATAAAATCACGGAGGCTCAGGCTGGCCTGAATGCGCTGCTACGCGAGTATCCTGGCCACGCTCTCACCGACGATGCGCTGTACCTGAAGGCGCAGCTTCAGCGCCGCACCGGCGACTTTGCGGGCGCCTCAACCACGCTCAAGCTACTGACTGACAACCCCAAGTACGACGTGCTGAGCGACGACGCGCTGTTTTTGCTGGCTCGCATTCAGGAAGAAGATGTGAAGGACAAGCCGCAGGCGCAGGCGCTGTATCAGCAGCTCATCACCAAATACCCCGGCAGCATCTACGTAGCCGAAGCGCGCAAGCGCTTCCGGCGCCTGCGCGGCGACGCGGTGCAGTAGCGACTCAGTCTGGTTGGCTGGTTAAGAGGGGGTAGGCCAGGTCTGGAGCACGGTTTAACCTAAGGTTCCTTCTCGGACAAACCTGGGAAAAGTGGTAGTTTTCGGCTCGGCTAGCCGCTATGCTTAGCGTTGTACTTTGCCACTTTTCAGCTACCTACTGGACTACCTCTCTCCTTCTGTGCTCATATTCGGTCTGAAATATGCAAAGCGATTTCACGCTTCTCCAGATTGGCTGGTTTACACGACCAGGTGTTGGAACGCCGGAAGCAGAAGTTCATGCGTTTTACCGAGCCTTGCTTCAATTCCTGCAAGAGCATCAGTTGACAGTGCGGCTCCTACTAGAGCGGGGCGAGCCGCTAACGGATGAATCAAAGCTTATGCGTTCCGATTTAACCCATAAAGGGTTTCTGCTCTATCAACGAGCTGAACAGAAGTGGCTTAAAGGTATAGACCGAGGCAAGGACCCAACCGATATGAGAGTCTTTGCTAAAGAACTAACAAAGATTGAATTAGCAGGAATTAAGAAGGCCTCGGGACATTAATTCAAGGCTAGTAGTACCAACTGCTTTTTACATTCTAGCCACGACCTTTTCCAGTATGGAAAAAGAGAATCTAGCTATCTAGTGAGTAGTACCCTTCAATCAAGTAATAGGGGGTAGGCGCTTTGGAAAGCGAACCGACCGCCAGAATACGTTAGCAACAATACTGCCTCACCCAAAAAACACGAACATCAGCGCCAGCGCCAAGATGAAAACCAGGTACATCAGCCCATCAGATAAAATGTACTGGCGGTAGCGCTGGTAAAATTCGCGGAGGCGAGGCATGGGGGTAAGGGCAAGGGCGTAGCGAAGGTACGACGGGTATTTTCTGCGTACTTTTGAGGCTATCCTTGTTCTATTATTAATGGCTGTTATACCTTTCAAGCGCTGGATTTTTGCCCCCGACCCCGACCCAGCAGTGGTAGAGGCCCTTCGAAGCGCGCTGACTATCAGCCCACTATTAGCTCGGCTTTTGGCCCAGCGCGGCATAGCGTCGCCGGCGGCCGCGCACGAGTTTTTTAAGCCCAACCTAGCGCACCTGCATTCGCCCTGGCTGATGTGTGATATGGAGCTAGCCGTGCCGCGGGTGGCAAAAGCCCTGCGTAGCAACGAGAAAATCTTGGTTTTGGGCGATTACGACGTCGACGGCATTACGTCGGTGGCGCTGGTAGTGAGCTACTTGCGCCCCCTGGCTGATGCCCCTGACACGCCCGAAGAGCAAAGCCGCCTGCAGCCCTACATCCCGGACCGCCACCGCGAGGGCTACGGCATTTCGATGCAGGCCGTAGACTTTGCCAAAGCGCAGGGGTTTGGGCTGATTATCTCGCTCGATTGTGGCGTGAAAGCCGTGGAGCAGGTGGCTTATGCCAACACGCTGGGCGTCGACTTTATTATCTGCGACCACCACCTGCCGGGCGATGAGCTGCCGCCCGCCTTGGCGGTGCTCGACCCCAAGCGCCTCGACTGCACCTATCCCTACCCCGAACTTTCAGGCTGTGGAGTAGGCTTTAAGCTGCTGCAAGGCCTCACCGAGCACCTGGGCTTGCCCACCGCTCCGCTCTACGCACAGCTCGATTTGGTGACGGTGAGCATTGCGGCCGACGTGGTGCCCGTGACGGGCGAAAACCGTATTCTGGCGGCGCACGGCCTGCGCCGTTTCAACGTGACGCAGGCGGCCGCGGCCCAGGCTGCTACCCCCCCGCTGGCGCACGCCTCGGCCGATACGCTCGATGGCCCAGCGCCGCGCCACCACAACGCCGCCTCTTCGCTGCCGCACCTTAGCGAGGGCCTGCGCCCTGGCCTGGCCGCGCTGCACGAGCTGGCCGCGCCGCGCCAGGGGCCGCTGAGCCTCAGTTCATTAGTATTCGGGTTTGCGCCGCGCATCAATGCTGCGGGGCGCATGGGCGATGCGCACCGCGCCGTGAATATGCTGCTGGCGCCTACCCAGCAAGAAGCGCGCTACACGGCCGAAGTAGTCGACCACATGAACCAGGAGCGCCGCCTTTCTGATGCGCGCACCACCCAGGAAGCCTTGGCCCTGATTGCCGAAGACCCTGATGGCGCTACGGCGCCGGCTACCGTGCTCTTTCAGCCGCACTGGCCGCAGGGCGTGCTAGGCATTGTGGCTTCGCGCTGCCTCGACCAGTACTACCGCCCCACCGTTATCCTGACCGAGCGCGATGGCATGGCCACGGGCTCGTCGCGCTCGGTGGCGGGCTTCGATGTGCACGAGGTGCTGGAAGCCTGCGCGCCCTTGCTAAGCCAGTTTGGCGGGCACCGGGCGGCGGCGGGCCTCACCTTGCCCGTTGAGAACCTGCCGGCTTTTCGGGAGCAATTTATGCGTGAGGTGGCGGCCCGCGTGCCCGCCGGCCAGCAGCCCGTGCGGCCCGTGGATATTGATGCTTGGCTGGATTTTACGCAGCTCACGGGCGACTTTCTTATTGAGATGCAGCGCCTAGAGCCCTACGGCCCCGGCAACCCCGCGCCGGTGTTTGCCAGTGCGGGCTTGCGGGCGGTGCCGGGCTCGGTGCGGCCGGTGGGGCAGGCTGGCCACCTCAAGCTGCGCCTCGCGCAGCCTACGCACCCCTCGGGCCTCGTGCTCGATGCCATTGGCTTTGGGCTGGGCCACTACCTGCCCCGGTTGCTCGAAGCCCCCGAGGCCTTGATAAGTGCGTGCTACATCTTAGAGATGAACGAGTTTAGAGGGCAGCGCACGTTGCAGCTGCGGCTGCTCGACTTGCGCTGGGAGTAGCAGGCCGCTGGCGTTAAGTCCGACAATTTATTTAGAGCTACAACGACAAGGCTTTAACGTATAAATATATATATTTATACGTTAAAGCCTTGTTCCATGAAACACACTACCATTGCCAAGACGCTGGTGCAGGGGGTAATACGGCTGCGGCAGTATGGCCAGTTCGTCCTCAGGGAGCAGGGGTGTTGGTCAAAAGAGAAAACATTTTGGGTGCGGCTATAAGCTAGTACGACGAACAACAGCCGGCGCTGCCCTGCGGTGAGTGATACGTTGCGCGTTCAACACACTGCTCATGCTTGGCAGAAGGAGCAAAGCTGGCTGGTGCCCACTGCCGCGTGGTGAAGCTGGCGGCGCCAAAATTCTGCCTGCCCGGATGGTCTAAACCTATTTTTCCTGTCTCAGTTATGAAAATCAACTTCTTACTGCTTGTGATTAGCGCCTTGCTAGCGGCAATCGTGCTCGTGGTAGCCAACCCAGCCTGCGCCCAGGTGCAGCTGGCTGCCCCTACTGCCAAGCGCAGCCTACCCCCCATACCCGGCCTGGGGCCCGCGCCGGTGCTGCCCGCCAACCCTACCCCCGCCCAGAAGGCCGACTACGCCCGGCAAATGGCCGAGCGCACGCGCCAGCGCTGGAACTACTTGCTCACCGACTCGCTGATGCGCACCAAGGTGTTCAACGAAGCGCCTAACGCCCTGCTGGTCGAAACTGTCCAGGGCCACCCACCCGGCACTGCCCTCGATGCTGACATGGGCGAGGGCCGCAATGCTATTTACCTGGCCCAGCAGGGCTGGCAGGTGACGGGCGTAGACATTGCCGAGAAAGCCCTGGCCTACGCGCAGCAGCGGGCCAAGAAGCTGGGCGTGCCGCTCAAAACCGAAGTGCACGACATGGCCACCTACGACTGGGGCACCAACAAGTGGGACCTTATCGTGCTGAGCTACGCCGGCGGCCGCGACTACGCCGGCCGGGTGTTTCAGGCCCTCAAGCCCGGTGGCTTGGTGGTGCTCGAAGCCTTCCACATGGATGCCACCAGCCGCCTAGAAGTGGTGGGTGGCGACTACCGCGTGTTTTTCAACACCAATGAGCTGCCCAAACTCTATGGCGCTGCAGGCTTGAAAATCGTGCGCTACGAAGAGCCCATCGGCACCGCCGACTTTACCAAGGAAAAGCTGCGCCTGGTGAAAATGGTGGCCCAGAAACCATGAATGAGCGAATGAGTGGATGAATACGTAGTGGATTTATTCACTCATTCGCTCATTCAGTACATGCGCTACGTTTCCCTTGACCTTGAAACCAGTGGCTCCGACCCGCGCCGGCACCAAGTGCTGGAGCTGGCCGCCGTGGTAGAAGACACCCGCCGCACCGCTGCCACGCCGCTGGCCGAGCTGCCCAGCTTCCGGCGCGCCCTGCGCCACCCCGAAATCTGCGGTACGGCCGGCGCGCTGGCCCTCAATGCGCGGCTGCTGGAAGAGCTGTCGGATAAAAGCAACCTGGCTGCGCCCGACATTTGCCGGCCCGACGAAGTGCTGCCGCAACTGCGCGAATTTTTGTTGGCTAATGGCTTCAAGCCCGACAAGAAAGACCGGGTGAGCTTCACGATAGCCGGCAAAAATATTGGAGTGTTCGACATTCCCTTCCTGCGCGAACTGCCCGGCTGGGGCACCCTGGTCAAAGCCGAGCCCGCCGTGCTCGACCCGGCCGCGTTCTACCTCAACTGGCACAAGGACTCGCGCCTGCCGAGCATGCTCATTTGCCAGGCCCGCGCCGGCGACGCCGAGCCCCACGTAGCGCACCAAGCCCTGGCCGACGCGCTGGAAGTGGTGCGCCTGCTGCGGCCGTTTTACGAGCACCCGGTTTACCAGGCCGTGAGAACCACCGGCAGTGATGGCGCAGAGTAGCTGGCAGCGCCATCACCGCCGCCAGCATGTTCGGCAAAAAGCGAGGGGGTAGGGAAAGGTGTTCTCGCCAGCGCAGCTTTTGAGCGGCTGAAAACAGCTATAATCGAGGTGCTTGGCCAAGCGATGCAACCCTTTTCTTAACCGTAGGCTCCTCAATCAGAAACCTAAACCTACTGTTTGCAGAAAAACTACGCGTATGAAACTCTCGAAAACCCTCCTCGGAGCCATCTTGGTTGGCGTTACGGTCCAGGCCACCGGTTGTAAAAAAGGCAGTGAGCCTGCGCCCAAAGACGAGCAAGCCAGCAATAGCAAGCCCAACCCGGAAACGCCCAAAGCTCCTCTGAACTGCCCGGGCTGTGGTATGGGGTAGGAAGCAATAAATTGCGCAAATAGCTGTGAAAGAAGACCCTATTCTGGCAGCAATAGCCTGCAACCTGGACACCAATATTCTGTCGGCGGCGTTGCCGCTGCTGGCCGACGGCCGGGTAGCCGCAATGGAGTGGTCGTTCGACACGCTCTACTGGGCCGAGCAACTGCCCAACTGGTTTGCCGAGCTGCTGCGCACCTACAGTGCCGAAGGCCGGCTGCTGGGCCACGGCGTGTTCTTTTCGCTGCTATCGGGCAAGTGGACGGC
>CALMOO010000181.1 GCA_937871705.1 uncultured Hymenobacter sp. | reverse complement strand
GAAGTACATGGCGTGGAAGTACTGCCGGTCAATCTGGGGCGTCACCTGCAGGCCTTTCTTCAAGAGCAAGTCGCGGAAATACAGTTGAGTAGCATCGTCTTTCACGCGGAATGCCACGTGGTGCACCGAGCCGGCCGCCACGTGGCCGCGGCCTTCACCGGGCGCCGCTATCAGCTCCACGATGTTGGCGGTGCCCAGGGCGTCGGTGGCGTAGCGGAAGCGGTTGACGTGCTCGGCTACCAGCTTATAGCCAAATACATCTGTCAGCACGGCGGCGGTGGCTTTAATATCCGTCAGGGTCAGCGTGATGTGGTGGAAACCGCGGGTGGCCACGTTGGCTCCTACTTCGGGAGTAGGCCAGGGTGTGCGCGAGTCATCGGCTACTTCGGTCAGCTCCAGTTTCAGGCCGTCGGGGTCGAGGAAGGTGAGGTAGCGCTCGCCAAATTTCTCAGCAGGCTTGTTATAGGTAATGCCATTGGCCTCAAAGCGCTGCATCCAAAAATCGAGGCTCCCGGTGGGCACCGTGTAGCCGATTTCGGTGGCTTGGCCGGGGCCGCGCCGGCCGGGCGTCATGTGCTCCCAGGGGAAGAACGTGAGGATGGTGCCCGCCGAGCCGCTCTCGTCGCCAAAGTAGAAGTGGTACGTGCCAGGGTCGTCAAAATTGACGGTTTTCTTCAGGAAGCGCAAGCCTAGCACTTTCGTGTAGAAGTTGAAGTTGCGCTGGGCATTGCCAGCAATGGCCGTGATGTGGTGCAAGCCAAGAATGCGGTTTTCCATGATGAATAAAGTAAGAAGGTAGGTAAGCTTGCTCCCTACCCCCTCGGTGGGGGTAGGAGCCCGGTAATTTGGTAGTGATTTATGGGCGCTTCGATGAGCAGAAAGCGCGTGTCAGCGGCGCAGTCCAGGCGCACGGTGCCGGTGGTGTCCCAGATGCCCAGAGCGTCGCGCTGGCTCAGCAGCTGCTCGCCTACCCGCACTTCGCCGCTGATGACGAACACGTAGAGCAGTTTATTAGCTGGCGCAAAAGTGTAGTCAACGGTTTGTGCCTCGGTGTAATAGCCCAGTGAGAGCCGCGCGTTCTGGTTTATCCAGCAGTGGGCGGTGCCCTCTTCGTTGCTCACGATGGTGGTGAGGCGGTTAGCACGCTTCTCCTCCGGAAACTGGCGGCGCTGGTAGCGCGGCGTCACGTTCTGAAGCTTGGGCTCAATCCAGATTTGCAGGAAGTTTACCTCGTCGTCGCCTACGTTGTATTCCTCGTGGCGAATGCCCGCGCCGGCACTCATTATCTGCACACCCCCAGCCGGAATGACCTCGGAGTAGCCCAGCGAGTCCTTGTGGTTCATGGTGCCGGCCAGCAGCACCGAGATGATTTCCATGTTGGCGTGGGCGTGCAGGCCGAAGCCGTTGCCAGGCGCCACAAAGTCGTCATTGAAGACGCGCAGCAGTCCGAAGCCATTGCGCTCGGGGTTGGGGTAAGGGCCGAAGCTGAAAGTGAGGTGGCTTTTCAACCAGCCGATGTCCTTAAGGCCACGGTCGTGGGCGGGGAAAAAACGGGTCTTCATAAGAGACGGGGGTAGGGATGCGGGTTACTAGCAAGTGTTGACTACACAAAGATAAACCGATGTAGTTACATTTAATGTATATACATCAATCAAATCAAAAAGGTTTTTGCAAAAGACATCATCTCAGTTTTTGAATAGCCCACGGGTGGCACGTGGCTCAGCTTCTAACCTACTCTATCACAGCTGTTAAATAGCCTATGCTTACTTGCAGCTAGGCGCTAGGCTTCGGGTGGAAGCTGCTGGCTGCCTTATCAAACAGAGAGAAGTACTTGCCTACCCCCCTCCTACTCAGTCACCCTTCGTCAGGCCCCGAATGACTTGGTAGAGCGCGGCCAGCACGCCGGCCAGCATCAGGCCGATGGTCCACCAGGGATTTTTGGCGTGAAAATGCCGGTCGAGCGACACGCCGGCCCAAGCACTGAGGCCAATGGTGGCAAGCATCTGGAAGGCAATGCCGGAGTACTTGGCGAATGAACGCAGGCGCCCGGAGGAGCCGGGCGTTTCGTCATCATCGGGGGGTAGCGAATTAGTAGCCATGAGGTAAGCCAGGGAGCAGGAGCGAAAGCTACGGGTGAGGCCCCGATGAGTTTCGGCGGGGTAGGGCGTAATTTTACGAGGCAGCGAGCGTTACGCGCGTAGGCCGCCGAACATTCTGGCCCCGGCGCAGCGTTGCGCGGTACTTACTTCTCTGGCTTTTGGCTTTGACTCGCACATTTTCTTTTAAACTTATTTGGTGGGGCTGGCTGGTAGCGCTGGCGGGCCTGGGCGTAGCCGGCTGCGCCTCAGATAAGTCGCTGGTTTCGCATGCCATCAACAACGTAGCGGCCCGCGACAACGGTTTTTTTCTGGCGCGCGAGAAGCTGGCGGCCACGGAGGACGTGCTCTACAAGGGCCGCCTGAACGACTACAACCGCGTCCTACCCCTCTTCCCGACGTTGGACAGTACCACGGTGCGCGCCACGCGGGCCGACCTGAACGACATCATCAAGAAGGCCTCGCTGCCCATTCAGCACCGGCCGGGCTCCGACTGGACCGACGACGCCTACCTGCTGGTGGGCTGGGCGCGGTTTTACAAGATGGAGTTTGACGACGCGGTGCTGACGTTTAAGTATGTGAACAGCACCAGCAAGGACCCGTTTGCCAAGCAGGAAGCGCTCATTGGGCTGATGCGCAGCTTTTTGGTGCTGAAGCAAATGGACAATGCCAAGGCCGTGTCAGACTTGCTGGACCGCGAGATGGGCCTGCGCAAAGATGCTCGCCAGCTGTTTCTGACCCGCGCCGAGTATTTCCTGCAAACGCAGGAACCCAAGCAAGCCATTGTGCAACTAGAGCGGGCCGTGCCGCTCATCCCGCTCAAGAACGAGCGCTCGCGCACACGCTACGTTTTGGCGCAGCTCTACCAAGAGCAGGGCCAAGACAAGGAGGCCACCGCGCAGCTCAACGAGATACTCAAGCGCAACCCGCCCTACGAGCTCGATTTTTTTGCCAAGCTGATGCTGGGCCAGGTATCGGAGCTGAACGAGCAAAACCAGGCGCGGCTCGACAAGTACTACGCGGGCTTGCTGAAAGACCCAAAGAACAAGGAGTACCGCGACAAAATCTACTACGAGATGGCGCGGCTGGCCTACCGCCAGAAGAACTACCCCGAGGCGCTGAAGCTGCTGCGCACCTCGGCCAAAGCCACCACCACCAACAAGTCGCAGCAAGGCTACACCTACCTACTGGCGGGGCGTATCTACTACGAGAACCTGCAGAAATATCGCCTCGCGGCTGCCTACTACGATAGCACCACGCGGGCTATGCCCAAAGACAACCCAACGTACGCCGCTATTCAGGAGCGAGCGGGCATCTTGCAAGAATTTGCCAAGCAGTACACCATTGTGGAAACGCAGGACAGCTTGCAGGCCTTGGTGCGCCTACCCCCCTCCGAATTGGAAGCGCGCCTGAACAAGTACGCCGCGGCCGAAATCGAGGCCAAGCGCATTGCCGCCGAGAAAGCCCTAGCTGCCCAGAAAGCCCAGCAGCAGCTTCAACAGCAGCAAGCCCAGGGCGCCCCGGCCGCGCCCAGTGCCCTCAGCGGCAACCAGCGCGACATCAGCAACCCGAACGCGTTTGACCCTACCACGGCCGTAGCGTCGGGCGCGCTCTGGTATTTCGACAACCCAACCGCGCTAAGCACCGCGCGCACCGAGTTTATCCGCCGCTGGGGCGACCGGGGGCTGCAAGACAACTGGCGCACCGTGAACACGCCCGCTAGCGCAACTAATGGCCAGCAGAACGGCGGCACTCAGTCGAACATTGCCGGCAATGGCCAACCCGGTGCGAACGGTGCTACCGGCACTGGCCCAGGCATGAGCAAGCCCACCAGCGGCCCGCCTGCTGCCGTTGACCCAGCCGCCGCCCAGCAAAGCCTGGTAGCCCAATATCGAGCGGCCCTACCTACCACGCCACCGCTGCTCGAAGCCTCCAACGTGCAGACCGAAGCCGCCATGTACGAGCTGGGCGGCATCTACAAGGAGCAACTAAAAGAGGCGGCGCGGGGCTACGAAACCTACACCAAACAAGTGAGCCGCTACCCCCACGGAGCCAATGCACCGGAGGCGTATTACCTGCTTTACCTCTACTACAAAGGCTTGCCCGACGCTGAGAAAACCACCCTCTACGCGGCGGCGCTTCAGCGCGAGTTTCCAAATTCGACTTATGCCAAGCTCATCGCTGACCCGCTTTACCGCGAACACGAACTGGCGCTGCACAATGCGGTGGCGGCGCGAGTTGATTCGGCGTTCACGCTTTACAAGGAGCAGTCGTTTACCAAAGCCAAAGCCGTGCTGGCTCGCACCGAGCGCACCTACCCCAAAAGCGACCTCAACGACCGGATTGCCTACCTGCGCACGCTACTGGCCATCCGCACCCAGCCGCCCCTGACGGCACGGGCTGCCGTGGCGCAGTTTTATAAAGACTACCCCACTAGCTCACTGGTGCCGCAGGCGCAGGCGCTGGCCGCTACCTACCAGAAAGCCGAAAGTGGCCAGCTGGCGGGCGCGTTGGCTTCGACTGATAAGCCGGTTATCTCTATTTTTAGGCCCGGCGAAGTGGACAATCGCTTGCGCATTGAGTATGAAGACTTGCCCTCGGCCACGGTGACAACGCCGGCGCCTACAGCGCCAGCCGATGCGTCAGCGCTTAGCCCGCAGCCAGCTGCTACGGCTACCCAGGACAAGGTGCGGCAGGCCTCTCGCTCGCGGCGGGTAACGGCGCCGAAGGTAACCGCCCCGCATGCTACTCCGGCCCCAGCTAGCACGACCCCAGCGCCGGCCGGCGCTGCGCCGGCTACCTCAGCAGCACCAGCCGGTACGCCTATTTCCGCTGCTGCTGGCAGCCCTAGCCCCACCTCCACAGTTGGGGCGCCAACGGTTGCTACCCCAGCACCGACAGCAGCAGCTACTACCCCAGTAGTGCCGACGCCTACCCCCGCAGCGCCAGCCGTAGCCTATAC
>CALMOO010000180.1:1087-3038 GCA_937871705.1 uncultured Hymenobacter sp. | reverse complement strand
GGCCTGGCTCGTGGGCTTGGGCTGGCGCTCGTACTGCTTGCTGATTTCAATCTGCTCGCGGTTTTCGAACACTTCTTCGAGGTTGTCGACGGTGGTAGCAAACTCAGCCAGTTTCTCGCTCAGCTCTTCTTTCAGCTTCACCGACAACTGGTTGGCGCGCTTCGAGATGATGGAGATAGCCTCGTACACGTTGTTGTTATCAGTCGTGATGTCGGCCAGGTTGCGGGTGACGATGGAAGCGGAAGCGGGGGCTTTCATGATTTTACTTTTTAGTTAACAGATGTTGGTTGTCGGTGGTCAGTAATCGAAGGAATCAGCCTAGGCTGAGAACTAACAACTACTACCTGACAACTTATTATTTAGCGGCGGTTGTTGGGTCAGCCGGCACATTTTTGAGTAGCTCTAGCTGCGCCCGGCTGTCGTCGTACATCGTCTGGGCGGTGCGCAGGCTCTTGCTTTGGGGGTAGGTATCGATGAAATGCTGGTAGATGGCTACGGCGTCCAGAAAACGCTCGCGCTGCTTACTTTCGATACTTTCCTTGGCCCAGGCATATTGGGCCGCCAAGCGCAGGTAATCGGCCTGCTCGGCATAAGATGAAGCCGGATACTGCTGGTTGAAATTAGTTAGGGCCGTAACGGCCGCCTGGTTGTAGCGCAGCGAATAGTAAAGCTTAGCGCTTTGGAAAGCCTTGTTTTCCAGCTTCTTCTGCAATTCTTGCGACATTCCTTCCGTCTCAGACCGGAACTGGCTGGTAGGGTAGGTATTCAGAAAATCCTGAATCACCTCCAATGCCGATACTGTATTGGTTTGGTCTAGCTCATAGCCTGGCGAATCGCGAAACAGCGACTTAGCGTGCAAGAAGTTGGCCTCTTCGGTGTAAGAAGAGTTGGGATAAGTATCGGTAAACTGCTTGAAATAGTACGCGCTCAGCACGTAGTTGCGCTGCTGGTAGTTGGTATTGGCGAAGTAAAACTGCGCCTTCTCAGCTTCGGGCCTGCCCTTCAGCAGCGGAATCAGCTCTTCCAGCAACGCACCGGAGCGAAAATAGTCGCCCTTGTCGTAGTATTTGATAGCTGCCTCGTACTTCTCGTTAACGTTGGCGCTTTTGAGCAGCTTCTGGTAGCCGGTGCAAGACCCTAGCAACAGGGTACTGGCTAGGAAGGCAGTGGTAATAAGACGGGTGAATCGCATACGAAAGGCAAAGGTACGAGGAAAACGATGGGCGTACAGCATTGGGTTCCGCCCGCCTACCCCCAGGAGTCGCTAGGGCTAGCGCTGGGTTGCAGCAACCGGCGTTTTTGGCTGAGGCTTGGGGGTAGGCAGCGGCTTGGCGGGCGGGCCAGCGGGTTTGCGCGGCGGGGCTTTCGACTTGGTATTCTTAGGCTTAGCCTTGCTCTTGCTTTTGGGCTTGACCTTGGGCTTAGACTTGATATCACTGGCGAAATGCTTGCCAAACACTGTGCGCCGGGTAGGGCGCTCGGCGGGGCGCCAGCGGTAGCCTTTGAGCCTTTTATCGTCTTCCTTTAGCTCATGAGGCGGGATGAAGTTCGCATCAGGGTTCGTCAAGAAGCTGATTCTATGCAATTTATTATCCAAAAAGCTCAGCCGCATGGTGGCCGAGAGCGACTTGTTGACGCCCGACACGGCCGTGTCGCCGTCGAGGGCGTAGTACAGGCTTTCGGCGTTGCCAAGCACATCGATGCGATTAATGCGATTTTGCTTGAAATAAGCTAGGATGTTGCGGCCCTTCACCTGGTTGAAGTCGTGTAGGGTGTCCTCGCTTACTACAAAGGCCTTGGCAAATAAGCGAACCTGGTCAATCTGGCCGCGCTTCTGCCTGATTTCCATCGAGTCAGACGTCATCTGGTTGTGCGCCTGCCACAGCACTGGGTCGCGGTTGAGGTAGATGATGCTATCCTGCCGGTCGTAGGTGAGTGAGTCGCATCGCCC
>CALMOO010000180.1:0-1077 GCA_937871705.1 uncultured Hymenobacter sp. | reverse complement strand
CCACGCATATAGGATGGGCCGCTGGTTAACATTGCCGGGCCGCGATTCTACGCTGAGCAGCGTATCGGCGGCCAGGTAGAGCGTGTCTTTGCCCGAGATATTGCGCACCACGGGGCGGCTGCCATAGAGCTTGGTGCGGCCCTGCGCGCGCCAGTAGCGGCCCACATCGCCACGCAGCAACAGGTTGTCTTTCTTGGAGATAAGCGACACCCGCCCCGTAGCTATACCGTAGAGCTTGCTCTCATCGTACACCAGCTGGTCGCCGCCGAGCAGGTAGCCGGGCGTTTCAATCTTGGCGTTGTGCTGGAAATTTGACACCCGCGTAATCGTGTTGTACACCCCTTTTTCGGCGTACAGGTTGCCCTGAGCCCCTTTAATGCGAGTAGGGCCATCGAAATACGCGATTTTGGTGATGGTATTAAACGTCAGCGTGTCGTTGCGCAGGTCGGTTTGTTCGTTTTTATCACCGGTCGATACCAAGTGCACATCGCGCTTGAATATGAACACTTTACTTGCCGTGTTATAGAAGCCTTGCTGGCTGTCGAGGACATTTTTGGGGTCGACGAGGTGGCCGCCGGTGGTGTAGTAAGCAGTGCCCCGGGTGAGGTCGTAGTCGAGCACCGAGGTGGTGAGCGTCATGCGCGGGTCGCGCATGACCACGTTGCCGGTCATGCGCGCCGTGCGCCGCGCCCCGTCGTAGAATCCCCGGTCGCCGGTGATGGTAACGGTATCGTTCTGCACGATGCGCACGTTGCTAAAGGCCTCAATCTCATTGCGGTCGAGGTATTGATAGGCCGAGTCGCAGTATAAAAACGTGTCTTCCTGCTTAAAGCTGACGTTGCCAAGCAGCTTGCGGATTTTCACGCCGTTGAACGTGCCGCCCTGCAGCTCGCGGGTACCGGGCAGCAGCTGCACTGGCGTCCCGGTTACGGGAGCGGGCTGCTGGGCGGTGCGAGGGGGGGTAGGCGGCCGCGACGTGGCGTGGCGCAGCGCCTGCGCCTGCAGCGACAAGGCAGGCAGCGCCAGCAAAAACAAAAAACTTACGAAACGGAGCAACGGCATTCAGCGGCCAAAGGT
>CALMOO010000179.1:1532-3042 GCA_937871705.1 uncultured Hymenobacter sp. | reverse complement strand
CCGCTACGTGCGTCCCACCCTCGATGGTGTTGATGTTGTTGACGTACGAATAGACGTTTTCTTGGTAAGAGGTATTGTATTGCAACGCTACTTCTACCGGCGTGCCGCCTTTCTCACTTTCCACATAAATGGGCTCAGAAAGCAGCGAAGGCCGCTCGCTGCCGTCGAGGTACTGCACGAAGTCGCGCAGGCCGCCGGTCGAGTAAAACTCCTCGTAGCGGAAGCCTTCGGCATTGGCAAAGGTCACCGCGTCACCAATCAGCTTTTCGCGGCGGTCGGTGAGCGTGATGCGAATGCCTTTGTTGAGGAACGATAAGTCGCGCAGGCGCCCCGCAATGGTGGCGTAGCGGTACTCGGTTTCAGTAAAAATGGTGGGGTCGGGCAAGAACTGCACCTCCGTGCCGTGCTCCTGCGTGTCCCCAATTTCTTTTACCGGGTAGAGCGGGTGGCCGATGGTATATTCCTGCTCATACACGTGACCCTTGCGTCGCACGGTCACTTTGAGTTCGGTGCTGAGCGCGTTTACGCAGCTCACGCCTACCCCGTGCAAACCGCCCGACACCTTGTAGGAATCTTTATCAAACTTGCCACCGGCGTGCAGCACGGTGAGCACTACTTCGAGGGCCGAGCGGCCTTCCTTGGCGTGCCAGTCCACGGGAATACCCCGGCCATTGTCACGGACGGTAACCGAATTATTTTCGTTAATGGTAACCTGAATCAGGTCGCAGTGTCCGGCCAGGGCCTCATCGATAGAGTTATCCACGACTTCCCACACCAGATGGTGGAGGCCTTTGATACCCGTGTCGCCGATGTACATGCTGGGGCGCTTGCGCACCGCCTCCAGCCCTTCCAGCACCTGAATGCTATCGGCCGAATAGTCGGCGGGGGCTTTCTTTTCTACTACTTCACTCATGCGAGAGAGGGGGTTAAACCGACTGAAAAACCAGTCAGAAAGAGAACAACCAAAGGTACCGGTTGCATTCCATTTAGCCTATTTTTAACGAGCTTATTTGCCGGTATTTTCAAGCACGAAAAAGCCCTTGCCAAGGCTGGCAAGGGCTTTTTAAAATCTTTAAGAATCAACTCGGACCAAAATAAAGTGGCCCCAATTGGATTCGAACCAATGACCGGCTACTTAGAAGGTAGCTGCTCTATCCAGCTGAGCTATGGGGTCAAAAGCCGGCAAACAAAGTCGGGGTGGCAGGATTCGAACCTACGACCTCCTGGTCCCAAACCAGGCGCGATACCGGGCTACGCTACACCCCGAGAAAAGAATTATGAAATAAAAATTATGACTTATGAATCGAGTAAAACAAGCTCTAATTCATAATTTTTACTTCATAAGTAAACCAATGCGGAGAAGGGGGGATTCGAACCCCCGGTAACCTTTAGAGCTACGGCAGTTTAGCAAACTACTGGTTTCAGCCACTCACCCACTTCTCCAAAGTGGTTGTTTGCTGAGGCCCGGATGACCTTAGCGGGTGCAAATATACAGCAGGGTATCAGAAAT
>CALMOO010000179.1:0-1522 GCA_937871705.1 uncultured Hymenobacter sp. | reverse complement strand
ATTATTTGTGGGCGGTAGCGGAGCGCTGTTGGCTAGTTATGCGCAGGTTATGAACGGCGGCTGTACACAAGAATTTGCTAGGGGGCGCGCATCAACACGGCTGTTGGCGGCCAGCGCTAGCTTTGCTGCGGGCGGGCAATAGCCATGCAAGTGCGTATAACTGGCTATTTATCCCCAAATTTTTAAATCATCGATTTGTAATCGGCAACATGCTGACTTGGGCTTATCCTGATTTTGCGTCGGTGGCACTCGGGCTGGGGCTGCTGCTGCTGCTGCTGGCTCTGCAGGTGTGGCGCACCGCTCGGCTGGGGCGCCTACTAGGCCAGGGCACCGGGCGGCTGGCCTGGAAGCTACCGCTGCGCCTTGCGGCCGGCGCCCTGCTGCTGCTGGCGTGGCTGGGGCCAGCGCTGGGCGTGCGCTCGGAGGCAGTGCGCACGAGTGGCCAAGACTTGTGGCTGCTCGTGGATGTATCGCACTCGATGGATGCGGCCGATGTGACCCCTACCCGCCTGCTGCGAGCCCAGGCGGCACTGCATGAGCTGGTAACCGCTTTCCCGGCCGACCGGCTCGGGCTCATAGTGTTTGGGCCGGAAGCCAGCGTACAATGCCCCTTGACGTATGACCAGCCAGCCCTGCAACTCTTTCTGAATACCCTGACTACCCGGCTGCTGCCACCCGGCCCAACCACGCTCCGGGCGCCGCTCGACTTGCTGCTAACGCGCCTTGGCGCGGGCTCGGCGGGGCCGGCGCCTGGGGCGGGCGCCCCACCGCGGGCGACCGCTGCGGTAGTGATAAGCGATGGTGAGGACTTTGGCGAGAACCTGGAGCCCGTGCTGCGAGCGCTTGGCCGCACGGGGGCTCGGGTGTACGCTGTGGGGGTAGGCACGGCGGCAGGAGCACCGGTGCCCGCGCCGGGGGGCAAGGTGGGGCTACGCGATGCGCAGGGCCGACCCGTTATCAGCCGCTTGCGCGAGGCACCTTTGCTGCAGGTAGTGGCGCAAACCGGAGGGCAATACGTGGCACTCAATGACCGTGAGAATGGCCTGCCTACCCTTTTAACTAACCTGCGCAACCTACCCCCGGCGACTAATGCGCAAACAAACCGTATTGTGACAGTAGCCAATAATCGCTACCGCTACCCGCTGGCGGCGGCGCTACTACTACTCTTGGTTGACAGTTTGCTAACAGTGCGAGTGCTACGGCCTGAGTGATGAAGAGCTGGCTTTCCATCTTGCTGTTTCTAAGTGCCGGGCTGCCGGGCTGGCACTGGCTTGTGCGCGTGCGTGAGCACAACGCGGCGCAGGCGCAGGCGCAGGCCGCCGCCCGGCAAGGCCACGCGGCTGAGGCCGTATACTACTTTCAGCAGGCGGTGGGCCTGGCCGGACGCAGGGGCCCTACCCCTACCCTGCTACTCGATTTAGCTCAGGCGCAGGTGCAAGCTGGCCAGGCAGCGGCCGCGCGCACTACATACATCCAACTGCTTGGCACCAAGGTGCCCGCAGCCATTGGCAGCACTGCCCGC
>CALMOO010000178.1 GCA_937871705.1 uncultured Hymenobacter sp. | reverse complement strand
CAGCCCCGCAGGGGCGTATCTGCGAAATCCGTTTAATCTGTTAAATCTGCGGTCTAGCCCCACACTTTGGTGCCTTCGGTGCAGTTGCGGCACATCTCAATCTGGTCGCGGCCTTTGAGCAAGGCTTGGCGAAAGCCCTGGTACTTAGGGCCGTGCCAGAGCGCGCGGAAGCTTTCGTGCTGGCGGTCGCCGAGGCGATACTCGGCATCTTTGTCGAAGCAGCAGGGCACCACTTTGCCGTCCCAGGTCACGACGCAGGAATGCCACATTTTCCAGCAGCCATTCACGAGCTTGTTTTTCAAGCTGAAGGTACCGTTACCGTTGTTGGCGTAGCGCGAGTAATAATCGATGGTCGGGATGAGCGGTGAGCCCTGCTGGTAATCGTAAATCTGGGCGGTTTTAAACCACACATCGTCTACCCCCATCGCGGCGGCCAGGGCCTTCGCATCTTCAATCTGGTGCTCGTTGGGGCGCACTACCAGAAACTGAAATATAATACGAGGCGTATTCTTCTTTAGCTCTTTGCGCCACTTCACTACGTTGCGGGTGCCGGCCAATACTTTTTCCAGGTTGCCGCCTATCCGGTACTGCTGGTACACTTCCTGGGTAGTGCCGTCGAGCGAGATAATGAGTCGGTCGAGGCCGCTTTCTACCGTGCGGCGGGCATTCTGGTCATTCAGAAAATGCGCGTTGGTGCTGGTAGCGGTGTAAATGCCTTTCTGGCTGGCATATTCTACCAGCTCCAAAAATTGCGGATGCAGATACGGCTCGCCTTGAAAATAAAATATCAAGTACCATAGCCGGCTGGCTACCTCGTCAATAGTTTGCTTAAACAGCTCCGCTGGCAGCATACCCGTAGGCCGCGTAAACGAGCGCAAGCCGCTGGGGCACTCTGGGCAGCGCAGGTTGCAGCTCGTAGTCGGCTCAATGGAAAGTGCCATGGGCAGGCCCCAGGCGCGGGCCCGGCCCGTAACGCGGCTCACTAAGTAGGACCCAATTACCTGCCCCGCGTTGAGCACGCGGCGGGGGGTAGCCTTGCGAAGAATAGCACGAGCATCGCGGAAGGTAGAGCGCATAAGGGCGTAAAGTTCGGTAAGCAGCAGCCCGCCGCTAATGTTTTGAGGTGCGCGTTGCTTGCTCGGCCATAAAAAAGTCGGGACGAGCCGCAAGCCACCGCTCACAGCTCGTCCCGACAAAAGAGGGGGGTAGGGCCACCTAAACTTTCGCCGACTACTTGGGCCCACTGCTGAGCTGCGACACGGCTGAGCTGTAAATGCTGGCTTTGCCAAACGACTGGTTTATTTCATCTACCGCGGCGCGGCTGCTCAGGCGCTTCGGCTTGGGGTTCAGGATGGTACCATCTTCCCCAATGAGCAGGTAAGTCGGCACTTCCTGCAAATTATAGGCTTTCGCCGTCACCGATTGGTAGCCGCCTGCCGCCCGCATATGCACACCCGGCAGTTTTTTCACCGTAACCAGCTGGCGCCAGGGCAGCTCCGCTTCATCGAGCGCGACGTTAATGAAAACTATGTTTTTGCCTTCAAAGCGCTTGGCAAGGTCTTGCTCGTAAGGCAAATCACGCAGGCACAAGCCATTGGTTGATTTCCAGAAGTTCAGGTACACGAGCTTGCCCTGGAAGCTGCTCAGGCTCATGGTATCGCCAGTGGACGTGACGAGGCGAAAATCCGGCGCCGGCGCCCCGATGGCCATGGCCCGATGGCTGGTTAAGTCAGTATCCAGCGTTGGAAAGAAACGGCGTTTGGTATCGAGCGCCCGGTAGTCGGCTAGCATGGCCTCCGACTGCCGGATGTGGCCAAAGCGAAACGACTCCTGCAAGATGCGGCCTAAGGTAATAAGCCGTGGAATCCCGTTCAGGCGCTTGCTAGCCAGCGTGTAGCAGAAGGGATAGAAATCGGGGTCGGTGCGCAGGTGCTTTTGCTGCGCTGCGGTGTGGTGGATAAAGTTGAGTAGAAATTCCTGAAACTGCTCGTTTTGCCCCGCCGTGGGGTCGGTCAGCAGCATGGGGTCGCGCAAGAAATCGTAGTAAGTTGGCGTCATCGTCAGGCGCCCTTCGGTGTTCACTACCTGCTCGCGCAGGTCCTGAAAGGTAAGCTTATCGTTAAAGTTGGAATAGGCTACCTCAGCCTTGGCATAATTATAAAAATCAATGGTAAAAGACTGCTTCGCGGCACGGTCTTCTAAGAAGTGTTGCTCGTGTTTCAGGCGGTCCTCTATAAAGGAGATAAAGGGTGCTTCGTAGAGCTGAATGTTGTCGGGCAGGACCTGAAAACCGTCGTTCGAAACGAACTGCGCATCAAATTCGGACAGGTAATTATTGGCGTTCGCCATCTGTTGGCGATGCTTCTGCTCGTCGGTTAGGTTGCCGCCATTGCGGAGCTTGGTAGCAAAGCCAGTGGGCACATCGTTGGCTTTAAACCGCACCGTGCTTGACATGTCGCTACCTTTAAAGCGCACATCAATGTCGGTGCCAGGGTCCAGATAGAGGTCTGCTACATCATCTCCGTATACCAAATCTGCTTTAGTAGAGGCACTTACGGGTACTGTGAGCTTGAACTCACCTTTCTCGTTGATGTGCGCGTACGTAGTGCGCTCCTTGGGGTCGAACGGATTATCGCGAATGGAAACCGCGACGGTATCGGAGGTTAGATTGCTAACGTGACCAGTAATAACGGCCGTGCCAGCAGGGTTCTGGGCATGCGCTTCTGGGCTAGCGCCGACTGCCAATAGTGTTCCGATAGCCCAAGTCAGAATAAAAGTAAATTTTGGGTTCATAGCGCACCAAATAGACCGGCATTATAGGTGTCCAGTCTTTCTAAAAAATAACGTAGTTAGCAAACCTCTTTATCGGGAAAAGTCAATTCCCGATTCGAAGATAGCGGATGGCGGCCACTTAACTACAAGCGCTATGAATAATGATAAGTCGGCTCCAATAAAAAATTATCGGAACCAACCCATTTTTCAACCAAACAGCCCATTCAAAACCTCGTCTAAACGGCTCACTGGCCGCACCTGCAAACTTGCGCGGTCTTGGCTTGCGAGGTTTTTTCCATTGAATTGTGACACATACATCTCCTTAAAACCCAATTTTTCGGCCTCTGCGAGCCGTTGGTCGAGCCGAGGCACCGCGCGCATCTCTCCGCTGAGCCCAACCTCGGCGGCCAGGCAAACATCTCCTGGAATTGGCAAATCATTTAACGAAGAAACTACGGCTGCGCACACCGCCGCGTCGAGTGCGGGGTCGTCGAGGCGTAGGGCGCCAGCAATATTCAGGAAAACATCATGTTGGCCCAGGCGCAGGCCCGCGCGCTTCTCCAGTACAGCCAGCAGCATTTGCAGGCGCTTGGCATCGAAGCCCGTGGACGAGCGCTGGGGTGTGCCGTAGGTGGCGGGCGTTACGAGGGCCTGCACCTCTACCAGTAGCGGGCGGTTGCCTTCCAGCGTAGCCCCGATGGCCATGCCGCTCAAGCTTTCGGCCCGTTGCGACAGCAGAATTTCCGAAGGGTTTGACACTTGGCGCAAGCCAGTGCCTTGCATTTCATAGATGCCCAGTTCGGAGGTGCTGCCAAAGCGGTTCTTGGTAGTGCGCAAGATGCGGTAGCTCAGGTGGCGGTCGCCTTCAAATTGCAGCACCGTATCAACCATGTGCTCCAAAATCTTGGGGCCGGCAATGCTGCCATCCTTGGTGATGTGGCCGATAAGCAACACTGGCACGCCAGTTTCCTTGGCATATTTCAGAAACTCGGCGGTGCACTCGCGCACCTGGCTTACCGAGCCCGCGCCGCTCTCTACCAAGGTCGAGTGCATGGTCTGGATGGAGTCGATGACGAGCAGGTTGGGCTCTACTTGGTCGACTTGCCGAAAAATATTCTGCGTGTTCGTCTCCGTTAGAATAAAGCAGTTCTGGTGCTGGCCGTCGGCCAGGCGCTCGGCGCGCATCTTTATCTGGGCCTCGCTTTCCTCGCCGCTCACGTACAGAATACGCAGGTTCTTCAGCATCAAAGCAATTTGCAGCATGAGCGTGCTCTTACCAATACCCGGCTCACCGCCAATAAGCACCAGTGAGCCCGGCACCAGGCCGCCGCCGAGCACGCGGTTCAGCTCGCCATCGGGGGTTAAAATGCGGGGTTCTTCCTCGTGGCGAATGTCGGCCAGCGGGCGCGACTTGGCAGCTTTCTGCAAGTTGCCGCCCGGCACGGTGCTCGCGGGCTTCCATTGACCAGTGGTGGTGGCGACCGTTTCTTTTTGCACCACTTCCTCCACGTACGTATTCCACTCGCCGCACGAAGGGCAACGCCCTATCCATTTTGCCGACTGCGCGCCGCAGTTCTGGCAGAAAAAAACGCTTCTTGCTTTGGCCATTTTGCTAAAATTATTCGCAAGGATAAGGCGTAAAACGCGGAAAAAGTTGCCTGTACGCCGACTTGGCTGGGTTTACTAAAAAAGCGGGGGTAGGGACCACTTGCCTAGCCCTACCCCCGCTACCAGCTGCTACACGGTTATTTACTCCACCGTTACCGTACGCCGAATTCCCAGCTTTTTCATTCGGGCTTCCAGAGTTTTAGGGTTAATGTCGAGTAACGCCGCTGCACCCTGTGCGCCGCTCACGCGGCCTCCTGTGCGGTGCAAGGCCGTTAGGATGTGGTCGCGCTCCTGCTGGCGCAGCGTTTTTAGCGGAGCAAAATCAGCGTTGCTAGCCAGGCTGGCTGCGGCAGGGGGGGTAGGGCTGATAATCAAGCTGGTTTCGGCTACGGCTATGCTAGGGGGCAGGGCTAGCAGCGGGCCACCTGCCGCAAAGCCCCCAAACTCCAGCCAAGCGCCTTGGCTCACGATGATGGCCTGCTCGAGCACGTGCTCCAACTCGCGGATATTGCCCGGCCAGGAGTAAGCCAGCAGCGCCGCCATGTCGGCCGGCCGAATGGGCCGCGCCGGCCGGGCAAAGCGCTTGCTAAGCGTAGCCAGGTAGTGCTGTACCAGGGGCGTAATATCCTGGGGCCGCTCGCGCAGGGGCACTAGGTAAATCGGGAATACATTGAGGCGGTAGTAGAGGTCGGCCCGGAAGCGGCCGGCGCGCACTTCGTCTTCGAGCACGCGGTTGGTGGCGGCCAGCACGCGGGCATCGGTCGTGAGCACGCGGTTGCCGCCCAGGCGCTCAAACTCTTTTTCTTGGAGCACGCGCAGCAGCTTGGCTTGCAGGTCGAGGGGTAGCTCGCCTACCTCGTCCAGAAAAATAGTGCCGCCGTCGGCTAGCTCAAACTTGCCGATGCGCCGCTCTATGGCCCCCGTAAAAGCACCCTTTTCGTGGCCAAACAGCTCACTTTCAATCAACTGAGCGGGTAGAGCTGCACAATTTATTTTCACCAGTGCCCGGGCGCGGCGCGGCGAGGCCTGGTGCAAGGCCCGGGCTACTACCTCCTTGCCCGTGCCGGTTTCGCCCGAAATCAGCACCGTAGCATCGGTGCCCGCCACCTGCGCAATCCGCTGCCTGATTTGCTGCAAAGCCGGACTGTTGCCAATAAGCCCGTCGGCGGGCCGGTCAGTGTTGATTTCATCCATCAAGTACGTGCGCTCCTGCTCGACCTGCGCTTTCAGCTCCTCAATTTGCTCGAACGCAAACAGGTTTTCCAACGCCAGCGCAATTTGCGGCACTAGGGTTTGCACCGTCGTCAGGTTGTCGAGGGTGAAGGCGGCCGGGTCGTTGGCCGACAGCGTGAGCACCACCCGGCTCTCGGGCCGCTGCCAGATAGGAGCTACCAACATGGCGCGCGTGCCGTGGTGCTCATAGGCGTAGCGCAGGCGGGGGTAGCGCACGGCTAAGGCATAAAAATCGGCCCCGGCGTACACACCCGGCATCTTCAGCAATTCGTCTAGCTGCTGAAAAGTAGCCTCTTTGTCGGATAGCGGGCTATCCTGTTCGCGGTCGAGCGCCAACGTTTCGAACGGGGCGCTGCCTACCCTGGACAGTTCGGCGAAGGCCTCAAAAAACCTGCCTTTCTGGCCCGGGTCGTAGCGCTGCACCCGAATGCCGAAATACTCGAACGGCACCACCCGACCCAGTTCCTCAGCTACCGCCCTAAATAAGGGCTCGCGCTGCTTGATGCTGAGCAACGCGTTGGTGATGTTGAGCTGCAAGCTGCGCTCCTGCTCACGGCGGGCAATTTCTTCAAAAGCCAGCGAGTTGGCTACTGCCACAGCCACTAGCGAGGCTATCTTTTCGAGCAGCTTCTCATCGGCTGGCGAAAACGCGGGCCGCCGGGCCGCCGCCAAAATAAGACCACCCGTGAGCTTACCCCCCTGCCGCAGCGGTACGCTGGTCATGTACCGAATACCGCGCCGCAGCAAGCGTTGAAACGGCTCAAAATCGGGGTATTGTGCTACATACTCTTGCAGTTTAATATACTGAATATGCGGGTCGTGCACCAGTTGCTCAACCGGAGAGCCAGCTATCGGCGTAAATGTTGCCTGCGATGGTACTTCACAGTCTTTATCTTCGGCTGCAGCGTAGCTGCGCAAGAACAGCCGCTTATTCAGTAGTTCTTTATCGAAAACGTGAATCCCAATCATATCGAACGGGAAGATGAGCCGTAGCTTATTGGTAATAACCTGAAACAGCGTTTCCTTATCCCGAATAGTAGCAATGGCCTCGTTGAGGTGCAATAGTAAAGTATCGTCGGGGCTAGTGTCGGTCATAGTGATAGAGAGTAGTAACAGGAAGGTAGGGTATTCGCCTCTTCTAGTAAATGGAGGGGGTAGGGGCAATAGTAATTCCTGCTATTTAAGGAAACCCTCATCAGTCCTTAATGTTCGAAACTGCCGAGCTATTTGGCAGGCGAGCTTTATTTAGCAAAGGGCCAATGGGTTATAAAATATTTTGAGGTGCGCAACCCATTGGCACAACTTTCGGTAAGCCTGGGGCACACTACTACGCCACTTGGCTTATGTTCTCTAGATATCAACTGGCTGGCTTTGCGGGGCTGTCGCTGCTGAGCGGCGCCTTGCTGACCCAGCCCGCGCTGGCCCAATCCCAGCCCAGCATCCCGGCGGCGGCCCAGCCAATTGGGTTGGCGAGCGACTCGCTTACCCTCGGCGGAACCATTCAGGCCGTGCTGGATGCCAACCCTTCCATCACCAACCTCACGGAGCAGACAAACATTGCGAGCAGCCGCCTGAGCCAGACGCGTGCCGGTTTCCTACCCCAGATTACGGGAACGGCAACCTACACGCGCGTTGACCCAGTAGTGAAGCTGCCCTTTAATGGTGAAATTCTCCAGTTCAACCCCAATAACAACTACGACTTCCACTTGACGGCGCAATACTTGCTGCTCGACTTTGGGAAGAACGAAGCCACGGTGCGGGTGTCGGAGGCGCAGGTGCAAACCGCGCAGGACAACATCACGGTTGCCCGGCGCGACTTGGCTTTTAATGCGGCCCAGGTGTACTACAACATCCTGTTCATGCGCGAAAGCATTCAGGTGCAAGACCAGCAAATAGCCTCGCTGGTAGCGCACCGCAACGAAATGCAGAAGCGGGTGGAAGCCGGCGTGAGCACGCGCTTCGACGTGACTACCACCGACGTGCGCATTACGCAAGCCCAAAATACTAAGCTTGATTTGCAAAACCAGCTGCTCAACCAGCAGGTGCAGCTGGCCCGCCTACTGCACAAGCCCCAGCAGGCCGATATTCCGGTGAAAGGCCGCCTCAGCTACG
>CALMOO010000177.1 GCA_937871705.1 uncultured Hymenobacter sp. | reverse complement strand
CATCAAGCCCAAAAAATCGCACATGATGACGCCTCAGGAAGTACTGACTGAGCTGAGCCCTAAGCCCTTGTACGTGCAGTACCAGTAACCCTGGCCCTACCCCCCTTTAACTAAAGAAGCCTCCCCAAACCGGGGAGGCTTCTTTGTTAGGGTAAGCTGCTAGCGCAGCGAATGGCTACTACTTAAGTAGGTCATTCTGTGCGCGCAGTACTTCGCGGGCTATGGCCAGGTTAGTATCGCGCGAATTCACCACGAGGTAAATAAATTTCTTGCCATCGCCAACTATGTTGATGAGGTGCAACTGGTTGGTGAGGGTGATGAGGATGTCATCAATAATTTCACCTTGCAGCTTAAGCGCCGTCATAGCCTTCTGCTTTTGCTTTACTACTTCGGTGTTGTAAGCAGCCGCCGTGTCGGGGTTGATACCCGAGTTGGAGTGCGAAGCCAGGCTCATGCCCGAGCTGATGTCAACGATGGCAACAGCCAGCAGGCCGGGCAGGTCGTTGATGATGTTTTGCACGGCTTGGCCGGCGGGGGAGGAGGTAGAGTATGCCATGATGGGCGGGTAATTAGAAAAAGTAAGTAATTAAAAAAGAGAACTAGTTGAAAAAGAGAAATTAATATAAGAATGAAGTCAATGAGAAAGGAGACCAAAAAACTAAGAAGGAATGACTAGGCAGCATGACTGCGCAGCACGGTGCGCGCAAGGCCAAGGTTGGTGTCTTGGCTGCGAATGGCCAGGTAAAGCAGCCACCCAGCCTGAGGCAGCACCTGTAGCAAGTGCAGCTGATAGCGCAGCGTAATCAGAATATCCTCTAGCTGCTCGGCGGGGCCAAGCTGCAAAGCCTCAATGGCTAAGTGCGTTTGGCGCACAATCTCGGCGTTGGCTACGGCTACCTCTACTGCTCCTCCGCTGTGCCCAGCCCATTGTCCGGCCAGAATATGCCCAGAGGCACTGTCGACCACGGCCACGGCAATAAAATTGGGCAGTTCGTGCACTACGCTCTGCACCAACTCTTCGGCCTGCGCGCGCACCTGACTGCTGACGACCGTGAGCGCGGCCTCAGGTGCAGCAGTGGCTGGCGCCAGCGGGGTAGTCGTGGCTTCCGGCGCCGGAGCTGGCTCGGTAGCCAGCTCCGGCGAGGGCATCGGCACATCGGGCTCCGCTACAGAGTCCGGTTGGCTTCGTTTAGAAAAAAGAGTAGAGAAGAGCCCCATATGTAGCAAGTGCTGCCGCTTAGAAAACCAACTTAGCAGCGGGCACGCGAAGAAGAGTATAGCTTATTTGAACAACATTGATATTATAAACGACTTATTTTTAAACTTATACCTTGCATCATAGCCTGGCTTTCAGCCGAATCGTTAGGGCCAGGCAGGTTAGTTGAAAGCATTCCCTGAGCTTGCAGGCGGTCCGCACTAATACCCTGCTTCACAAGCTCGTCGACGGCGGCTGTGGCGCGCTGCAAGCCTAAGCGAATAGCTTGGGCTTCGCTGTTATTGGCATGGCCCACAACCAGCAACCGCACTTTAGGAAAGGTTTTGAGCAGGCTAGCAATGTTGCCGAGCTGCTGCGCGCCTTCGGCGCCGAGTCGGGCCTGCCCAAGGTCAAACGCCAAGCGGTCGAGGGCAATATCGCTAGGGCGCGGCAGGTTGGGGTTAGTTAACCGCTTGTATAGCAGACTTTCAGTTGAATTGATACCGACCGTCAGGGTAGCACGGTTGAGGAGCTTGACGGTAAGGGGCTGGCCTTCGCCTTTGAGGTAGCGGCCCTGCGCAACGCTGAACTTGCCGCCGACCAGCCGGGCCAGCTCCGCATTGCCGACCGTGTCGCGCAGTACTGGGCCGGCAGCGCGCACTGGCAGCACCTTAGCCGGAGCCACCGCTGCCAGGGGGCTAACCACTGCCAGAGACGCTGGCGCAACATCGGGAACGGCTGAGGTCTCGGGGGCCGGCGCCGCCACCTTAGCAGGGGCCGGCTGGCTGGCAGTGGGGCGAGGTGAACGGGCTTCTGCCACGTCCTGCTGGGTGGCATTGGCCGGGGTAGCAAGCAAGAAATATCCTCCTATTGCTCCAGCAACCACCAAGACGCTTACTACTGATAAGACAGTAATTTTTTTACTGCTTTTACTTGCCACCGGAGCCGCTGCCTGCACGCGCGTAGCTGGCTGGGTCGCTGAGCCAGCTGCTTTAGTGCGGCCAATTGGTGCGGCTCGCTGCTCGCTGAGCCAAGCTCCCAGCCCAGCTGGGTCCAGGTTGGCTTCACTAGCTATTTCGCCCAGTGTAGCAAGCGCGATGATTGTTAAGTAGCCTAGCAACGTTTCGGTTTGGGCAGGCTGGGCTGTGGCTTGGGCCAACGCTACTACCTGGGTAGGCCCCAGCACCTTTTGAGCTAGGTAGCGCCGCCGGTCGGGCCAGCCCATGTCGGTACGCAACAGCTCGTTAGTATCCGTCAGCACTTGGCCTAGATAGAGTTGGCGGCACATATCCCAACGCGCATTTAGCTCTTCGTCGTCGGTGGGTGCAGCTAGCCGTTGCACCAGCGCTGGCACTGCTTGCGCGCAATATTCTTCAGCCACTACTAATGGCAGAACCGAAGCACTGGCCAACTGAGCCAGCAAACTATCGGTTAGCCGCTGAGTAAGAGTAGCGAATAGATTCATAAAACACTTAGCGGAAGAAGCTTACGTATCGAAGCAGCTAGCTTATAAATAGTATAAAAGATTATTGTTTTCTGTACGAGTACTGTGCACCACCCTCGGCGACCTAGCCCTACCCCCCTCTAGGCAAGCTACTGCTGGTAAGAGGCTCAAGGGCCTGAAAGCCTTTAGGTGAATAGTGTATTGTTATCCTTATAATATAAAACCTTCCCGAGAATGGTCGGCTTACAAAAGTACAAATCAGCAAGCAGAAACTAAAATGTAACAGCCGTGGCTATACCATTGGCATAACACAATATTATGTTTATTAAAGTGCTGCATTACACAGGCTTAATTAATATTAAGGTTTATAAAATGAATAAAAAAACCCTGGCTCAATCACTGATGCCAGGGTTTTTTTATTCATTTTGTTACAATAATTATATCGCAACAAATACAAAACTTTTAATAGAATCTAGTGAGCCGCGTTGAGGTCCATTTTTTCGCCTGGCTTGGCCCGCTTTACAAGCAGAATGAGGGGTAGGCAGGCAAGGAAAAACAAACCCAGCGTAGTAAACACCTGCGCATAGGTAATCAGCGATACTTGCTTCATCAGGGTGCCTTCGAGGGCGGCGTAGGCTTGCTGCCGGGCCTGCTCCAGGGGAAAGCCGCGCGACACAAAGTTCTGGGTGAAGGCCTGAAGGCGCTGCACGGTTTCGGGGCTATAAAGCGAGATATTGGGCAGCAAAGCCACGCGGTTAGATTGAATACTGCGCTCGAGATAAGTGCCCACGATAGCTACGCCAAACGAACCACCGAGCTGGCGAATCATACCGGTGAGGCCGGCAGCCTGACCAGCATCCTTGCCCTGCAAGCCTGCTAAGCTCATAGTTGTGATGGGCAGGAAAATGAGGCCCAGCCCTACCCCCCGCACAATGAGCGGCCAGAAGAAATCGCTCTCACCAGCGGTAGGTGAAATCTTGGCAGCCATCCAGAATGTGAAGAAGAAGAAGATGGTGAAACCAACTGGAATCATCAGCTTCTGAGGCACGCCGGCTTGTAGCATCCGCCCGATAATCGGCATCATAAAGCCAGAAGCCAGGGCGCCGGGTAGCAACAAGTAACCAGTCTGCTCGGCTGTAAAGCCTAGGATGCGCTGCGTGAAAATTGGGAACACAAACACGGAAGCAAATAGGCCAAAGCCTAGCACAAACGACAGGAACGCGCCCACCGCTAGATTTCGACTCTTGGTGAGAATACGTAGGTCCACAATCGGCGCCTTCGCCGTGAGCTCGCGCCAAATGAAGCCCACTATCCCAATCACAGCAAGTGCGGTAAAACTGAGAATGTAATTGCTATCGAACCAGTCTTCGGTTTCGCCCTGCTCTAACACTAGCTGCATCGAACCAACCCCAAGGATGAGCAAGCCCACCCCAGCCCAGTCGATTTCGCGCAACGGCTTCGGAATAGCATTCTTGATGCGCTCGGGGTCGCGGATAAATAGGACAGTGAAAATGCTGGCCAAAATACCTACTGGCACGTTGACGTAGAAAATCCAGGGCCAATCATAGTTCTCCACGATGTAGCCACCGAGCGTAGGACCGATGGTAGGACCAATAATTACGCCCATGCCAAACAGCGCTTGGCCCAAGGGCAATTGCTTAGGCGGGAAGGTATCAATTAGAATAGCTTGTGAAGTAGCCATCAACGCACCACCGCCAATGCCTTGGATGAAGCGGAAAGCTACTAGCTCCCACAGGCCGGTGCTCTGGCCGCAAGCCATGGAGGCTAGCGTAAAGATTATCACCGACACCAAGTAGTAGTTGCGGCGCCCGAACTGCTCGGCGAGGAAGCCGGTCATCCGAATCACAATCACGTTGGCAATGCCGTAGCTCGCAATGACCCAGCTTACCTCCTGCTGCGTGGCCGAGAGGTTACCCATCATCTGGGTCAGGGCCACGTTCACGATACTGGTATCAATTAGCTCCAGCAAGCAGCAGAGAACTACCGTGACCACGATAATCCACTTTTTAAATCCGGTTTCCATAACTTTTATTGAGTTATGAATTATAAGCTGTGAGTTATGAGCTAAAAGGAAGAGCCACTGCTTACGCTACTGACTATCAACTTCTAACTCATAACTCACGACTTACAACTCTATTCCACCGCCACAATCGCGTTCACGCTCATGCCAGCGCGAAGGGGATGCTGCGGGTCTATTTTATCGAGCACAATCTTGACGGGTACACGCTGCGTTACTTTCACGAAGTTGCCGCTGGCGTTGTCGGGGGGTAGCAGGGCAAAGCGAGCACCCGTAGCAGCCGACAGCGACTCGATGTGGCCTTCAAACTCCTCATTGGGGTAGGCCTCCACTTCGAGCTTGGCTTTCTGGCCTACTTTCATTTCCTCAAGCTGGGTTTCCTTGAAGTTAGCGATAACCCAGGTTTTGCCGCTCGAGACCAAGCCTATCAGCTGCTGGCCGGGCGATACTACTTGGCCAGGCTGCACGCTTTTCTTGCTAGCAATACCATCGTTGGGGGCAAGCAGTGTTGTGTAGCTGAGCTGGAGCTTGGCATTGTCGAGGTCAGCCTGGCGCTGCTTCACCACGGCTTGGGCTACGCCAATTTGCTGCTGAGCGGCGATTACCTGCTGGCGAGCCACCGTTACCTGGTCTTGGGCAGTGCCACGCTGAGCGGTGGTGGCGCGCAGGTTGGCCTGCACGGCATCATAGTCGCTCTGGGGAATAATATCATCCTTGCGAAGCTTGGTGCTACGCGCCAAGTCTTGCTGCAAGCGGGTGCGGTTGGCCTCGCTTACGCCAATGGTAGTTTGAGCGGTGCGAACCCCGGCCTGGGCAGTGCCCACCTGCGCACGGGCAGCTACTACCTGGGCTTGCGCTGCAATGAGCGCCGCCTGTGCAGCGTTGACGCGCTGCTGATAGTCCGACTTATCGATGGTGACTAGGGTATCCCCTTTCTTTACCATCTGGTTATCATCGACATATACTTTCAGCACCGGGCCCGATACGCGGGGTAGGATGGGGTAAACGTCGCCTTCTACCTGGGCGTCGTCGGTGCTTTCGTGCGCCCGCGCAAACTGCAAGCGCGTCCAGCCATAATAGCCGCCGGCCAGCAATACAATGGCTAGCACAATAAATACCAGCGGATTAGTTCTTTTGGGTTCTTCGAGCGGCTCGGAAACAGCAGTCGGAGCCTCCTGGGGTTGGGTTTGGGTAGCCATTTGTTAACGGTAAATTGCTGGTTGGTAGTTACTATTGGGAAGTTGCTAACTGCTTAGCAGTGGAGTTGCTGAAGCGGAGTGTTACTCAACAAGAAACTCGATTTAAAAATTTATTCTCTTACGAGCAACGTAGGGCAGTGGGCCGTGCGCACCACCACTTCGGCAGTATTTCCCATCAAAAAGCGGCTTAGGCCGGTTTGGCCGTGCGCCCCAATCACGATAAGGTCGGCGTGCTGTCGCTGGGCTTCGGCTACTATCTGGTGGGCTGCTTCGCCGTGCAGCGTGTAGGTACTCACGCGGCTGGCACCTGCGGCCTCAGCGGCGGCCTGGTGGGCGCGCAGCTCGGCCTCCGCCCCCGCGGCAGTCGGTGCGGCGGGCTCCTGCACGTAGAGCAGGCGCAGCTCGGCCCCGGTGCCTACGGCCAGCGCTGCGGCATACGCCACCAGCGCCACTGAAGCAGCCGAAAAGTCGAGCGGGCAAAGGATGGTGGTGAGAGTCATTTTAATGTTAGCTGTTAGCTGATGGCTATTAGCTGTTGAGGATTTTTCGCTTCTGGCTGTCTAGTTCGCTGCAGGGAAGGCTAGTAACCAAACAGCTAGCGGCTAGCAGCTCAGAATACGCTACTGCCAAATCTGCTCGCCGGTGGCGCGGCGCAACTGGTACTGGCCGAGGGTGTAGTTGTACATGGCTTGGGCGCGGGCCAGGCGGGCCTGGGCCAACTGGGTTTCAGCGTCGAGCACGTCCAGGTTTTCGCCTACCCCGTAGCGGTATCGGCCTTGGGCGCGGGTGAGGGCGTCGGTGGCCTGGGTTACTTGCTGCAAGGCATTGTTGTAGCGAGCTTGGCTGAACTCCATGTTATTAGCAGCCTGGCGCACATCAGCCCGAATTTGCTCCTGGGTATCGGCCGTGCGGGCTACGGCACCACGGTAGGTGGCCGCCGCTTCTACGCGCTGCTTTTTGTTGCGGCCGCCATCGTAGATG
>CALMOO010000176.1 GCA_937871705.1 uncultured Hymenobacter sp. | reverse complement strand
ATGATTGGGACGGGCGGCCACGGCCACGTTTTTCTGGGCGCCAACGTCCCTTTTGGGGCTGTGCAACTCGGTCCCCAAAACATCTTCAAAGGCTGGGACTGGTGCTCGGGCTATCACTATTCGGATAGTCTGATTACGGGCTTCTCGCACACGCACCTCAGCGGCACCGGCGCTTCGGACCTGGGCGACGTGCTCATTATGCCCTATACTGGCGCGCTCAAAACCGATAAGGGCCAGCAAAAGGCGCCGCACCAAGGCTATCTGTCGCGGTTTTCGCACCAGCGCGAAGTCGCCAAGCCCGGCTACTACGCCGTGACGCTCGACGACTACGGCATCCGGGCCGAGCTGACTACCACCGAGCGGGTAGGCATGCACCGCTACACGTTTTCGGCGGCAAACCAGCCCGCCCACATCATCATCGACCTGAAGGAAGGCATTGATGATAAAGCAGTTGATACGTACATCGAGCAAGTTGACCCGCAAACCTTCGTGGGCTACCGCTTCTCGAAGGGCTGGGCGCCCGACCGGCGCGTGTACTTCGCCATCAAGACCTCGGCGCCCGTGCCGGCGTTTGCCGTCTACGACGAGGCCAAGCTGCTAACCGGCAAAAAAGGGCAGGGGCTGGCCATCAAGGGCGTGTTTACGTTTGCCAAGGCCCCAGCTAGCCTGCAGCTGAAAGTAGGCATTTCGCCGGTGAGCTCGCAAAACGCACTGGCTAACATCAAGGCCGAGCTGCCGGGCTGGGACTTTGCCCAGGTGCAAAAGGCCGCCGAGGAGAAATGGAACAAGGAGCTCGGCAAAGTGACCATCGAAACGAAGGACCCGGTAGCCCGGCGCATCTTTTACACCGCGGTCTACCACGCGTGGTTTGCGCCAGCCTTGTTCAACGACGCCAACCGCGACTACCGCGGCACCGATAAGAAGGTGTACCCGAAGGCGCCCTTTCAGAACTACACCACCTTCTCGCTCTGGGATACCTACCGCACCGAGCAATCGCTGTTTACCCTGGCCCAGCCCGAGCGGGTTAATGACATGATGCAGAGTATGCTAGCCATTGGCCGGCAGCAGGGCAAGCTGCCCATCTGGCCCCTCATGGGCTCCGAAACCAACTGCATGGTGGGCTACAGCGCCGTGCCGGCGCTGGCCGAAGCCTACCTCAAGGGTACGCCCGGCCTCGACGGCCACGAGCTGCTGGCGCAGATGAAAACCTCCAGCACCCGCGACGACCAGGGCGTGCAGTACGTAAAAACGCTCGGCTTTATTCCGGCCGATAAGGAAAGCGAGTCGGTAGCAAAGGCAATGGAATACGCCATCGACGACTGGAGCATTGCCCAGGTGGCCAAGAAGCTGGGCGAGCAGGCCGACTACCAGACCTACAGCAAGCGCGCCAAGTACTACCAGAAGTACTTCGACCCGCACACGCGCTTCATGCGCGGCCTCACCACGGACGGCAAGTTCCAAGTGCCCTTCGACCCCATCCAGTCGATTCACCGCCAAAACAACTATACCGAAGGCAATGCCTGGCAGTACACCTGGCTGGTGCCGCACGACGTGCCGGGGCTGATAAAGCTGTTTGGCAGCGACGCCGCGTTTACCCAAAAGCTGGATAGTCTCTTCATTGTGCAGGGTAGCCTGGGCGAAAGCGCCTCGCCCGATATTTCGGGCCTCATTGGTATGTATGCCCACGGCAACGAGCCTGGCCATGCCACTACCTACCTCTACGCCTACGCCGGCCAGCAGTGGAAAACTGCCGAAAAAGTGCGCCAAGTGCTGCACGAAATGTACCTCGACAAGCCCGACGGCATCAGCGGCAACGAGGACTGCGGGCAAATGTCGGCCTGGTACATTTTGTCGGCGCTGGGCTTCTACCCCGTCAGCCCCAGCAGCGGGGCCTACGTGCTGGGTAGCCCCGTGGTAGACAAGGCTACCATTCGGCTGCCGCAGGGCAAGACGTTTGTGGTAGATGTGCAGAATAACAGCCCCCAAAATATCTACATCCAATCGGCTAAGCTCAACGGCAAGCCCTACCCCAACACCTACCTGCTGCACCGCGATATTACGGCTGGCGGCACCCTGCAACTCGTGATGGGCCCGCAGCCTAATCGGACGTTTGGCGCCGCCGCGGCCAACCGGCCCTTAGAAGTTTATAAGTAGGTGGGCGCCTCACGCGGGCCCCGCCGCCACAAATTATTCTGGAGTTGAAAAAGGACCTGCTCATCCACGACATTGCCAACCACCTGCACGTGTCCATCGCTACGGTATCGCTGGTGCTCAATGGCAAAGCCAAGGAAATGCGCATCAGCGATGCCTTGGCCGAGCGGGTGCGCCAGTATGTGGAAGAAGTGGGCTACAAGCCGAACCGGCTAGCGAAGAGCCTACGCACCGGCAAAACGCACGTCATCGGCCTGATGGTGGAAAGCATTGCCAACCCGTTCTTCGCCACGGTGGCGGCACTCATTGAGAAAAAGGCCCTGGTGTGGGGCTACCGCATTATTTATTGCAGCACCAACAACGACATCGCGAAGGCCCGCGACCTGCTGGCTATGTTTCAGGAGTGCCACGTCGATGGCTACATTCTGGCTTTGCCCAATGGGGTAGAGGCTGAGGTGAGCGCGCTGGTGCGCCGGGGCAAGCCGCTGGTGCTCTTCGACCGGCTGCTGCCAGGCGTGCTCGCTAACTCGGTAGTGGTGGATAGCGCGGCCGGTATGTACGAGGCTACCCAGCACCTGCTTGGGCAGGGCTTCAAACGCATCGCGCTAGTCATGGCGCAGTCAGAGCAAATCCAGATGGCAGCTCGGCAGCAGGGCTACGCCCAGGCCCTGCGCGAGCAGCAGCTGCCTGAGTTGGTGCACGAAATCACGTTTCCGCAGGAAGCTGAGCAGATTGTGCACGAACTGGAGGTGTTTTTTGAAACTCATGCGAGCTGCGATGCAGTGCTGTTTGCGACTAACTACCTGGGAATGTACGGGCTGGAGGCATTAAACCGCTTGGGCCGGCGCATTCCAGAGCAGCTAGCCGTCGTATCCTTCGACGACAACGACTTGTTCCGGCTCTATTCCCCACCTATTACCGTAGTAGCGCAGCCAATAGAGGCGATGGCCGAAAACATCATTCACACGCTACTCAACGCGCTGGAGGACCGGGCGGATACTGGGCACATTGCGCAGCTGCAGCTAGCGCCGCAGCTGGTAGTGCGCTCGTCGTCCTTTCGGCCAGGGGGGTAGCAATCGGGCTAGGTGTAGAGGGGTAGGTTGCGGGTTAAAAGCTCGCGCTAGCCTGTTGCACAAATGACACTTTATAGCAGCACAGCAGGGCTGGCCACCAGCAAAGAAGCCGTCGTCTGCCCATCCTCACTAGCCGCGCTGCGTGCGCGCAGCGCGGCTTTTCTTTTTCATTTCTAACTCGTTGGTTGATGCGACAAAAACTCTCCCTTTGCCTAGTAGTGAGTGCCTTAACGGTGAGCTTGGCCCCGGCCCAAACCCTGCGCCCGCCCGCCTACCCCCTTGTTACGCACAACCCGTACTTCAGCGTGTGGGCCTTTCAGGACACGGTAGCGGCCGCCCCTACCCGCCACTGGACGGGCGAGCCGCAAGCCCTGGAGGGGGTAGTGCGCGTCGATGGCCAAGCTTACCAGTTTCTGGGCCGGGGCGCCCCCGAGTACCGCCCGCTCATTCCTGCCGCGCAAGAGCAGCCCTACTCGGCCCAGTACACGTTTGCGCAACCGGGCAATGGCTGGGAAAAGCCCACCTTTGCCGCGGCTAAAACCTGGAAAACGGGTCCGGCGCCCTTTACCGACAACAAGGCGCTGCTCGGCACTGCCTGGACTAGCCACGATGTGTGGGTGCGGCGCACCGTATCGGTGCAGGGGGCGCTGCCCAAGGGCCGGCTCGCACTGCTGCTCTCGCACGACGACGACGCGGGGGGAATTCGCTCGCTGGCCGAGGAAAAAGGCGTGGGCCTCATTGTTGCTGGTGCCTACGGCCAAGCGCGACTGCGTGAGTGGGCGTTCGGCGGTGTGACTCGCGATGTGCTGCTGCGTGCGTCC
>CALMOO010000175.1 GCA_937871705.1 uncultured Hymenobacter sp. | reverse complement strand
GCCCTACCCTTCTCGTTTGGGGTGAAGGCTTACGCCTTGCCCGGCCGCCTGGCGGCTAGCAGCACGGCGCCCACCCCGACAATGGTGAAGGGCAGCGCTGCGGCCACTGAGCACCCCTACGCCTACCTGGCCCGCTGGAACAGCCTCCAAGATGTACGTTTTCTGAGCCGCTTGCTGCAGCAAAAAGTGCGCGTGCGCTTCGCCGAGAAAGCTTTTGCGGCCGAGGGCCAGCAGTACGCGCCCGGCACGCTGGTTATTACGCGCACCGGCAACGAAGGCCTGGGGCCCAAGTTCGACCAGTTGGTGCGAGCGCAAGCCGACTCGGCAGGCACGGTGGTGCAGGCCGTGAAGTCAGGCTTCTCAACTACAGGCGGCGACTTAGGCTCGGGTTCGGTGCACTTCGTGAAGGCGCCTACCGTGGCTGTGGTGGCCGGTCCCGGCACCGACGCTACGGCCTTTGGCGAGGTGTGGCACTTCTTCGAGCAGCAACTCGGCTACCCTATCACGGTGCTCGGCACCGACTACCTCAGCACCGTGCCGCTTAATAAGTTCGACGTACTCATCTTGCCCGATGGCAACTACGCCGATGTGTACCCCGAACGAGCCCTCGAAAACCTGAAAACCTGGGTGCGCAGCGGGGGCAAGCTCATTGCCATGGAAGGTGCAGCTCGCTTTTTGGCCGATAAGCGCGACTTCCTGCTCAAGACTCGCCCCGCCGACACTACCGCCACTAGCAAGGGCAAAGGCGCCAGCCCCTACCGCGCCCTGCGCCGCTACGGCGATGCCGAGCGCCGCGGCCTGGAGGCGCAAGCCCAGGGTAGTATCTACCGCGTGGCGCTCGATAATTCGCACCCATTAGCCTTTGGCTATGGCACCTCGTACTACGCGCTGGTGCGCAACCCACTTGGCTACAAATTCTTAGGCCAGGGCGGCTGGAACGTTGGCGTTATCAAAAAGGATAGTTACGCCGCCGGCTTCACGGGTACGCAGGCGCGGCCGCAGCTCACCGATACGTTTGTGCTGGGTACTCAGGACCTGGGCCGAGGGCAAGTGGTTTATTTGGGCGACAACCCACTGTTTCGCGCCTTCTGGCAGAGCGGCAAGCTGTTGTTTGGGAACGCCGTCTTTTTGGTGGGGCAGTAGCGTGCCCACTCGCAGTAGGCTACAGCGCAGCTAGTTGCAGCTTCACGCCCGTGCGGTAAAGGTCCACTTTTTCGCGCGGGTGCACCAGCACGTCGAGGCAGTGGTGGTGGCGCCGGTTCATGGTGTCGTGAATGGTGTACAGGCCATCGAAGGTGGGCGACACGCCGCGCACGCGCACCTTGTCGCCAAAATCAAACGGCCCGCCCCAAGGCTTTAGTAAGTCGCGCGAGAGGGCCAGCCAGCGGGTATGGCTGCCGTAGCCGGCCGGGATGCGCGAGTTGTCGGCCGTTACGAAGGGCTCGTCGTCGGTTTGGTTAGCTACAGCAGCGTAGGCAGTAGCCGTGACGGTGTATTGTGGGCCGCGTGCATTAAGCACTCGCGCCGCTATTCTATGTGGCTGGGCCACGTGCCGGGCAATACTAATTGGTGTGAAAAACGCGACTAATCCAATAGATTTAGCAGTCGGCGCTATTCTTGCGTGTGGGGTTGTTAGCCCTGCTATCGCCAACAATCCGCAGCTTAGTATTTTGACCTTATCCATTACTTTATCCTTTGGTACTGTGCCCGTTTAAGCCCGGCCGTAACGGCTAACTTTCCCATTTTTAGGATAGCGTAAAAGCATTAACCTTAAGGTGTATAGGTTAAGTTCAGTCTAAACTTGCCATTGTGCCAAAATTGGGCTTAGTAACTTGAAGCTGCTTTGAAATCTTGATGGTCCGAACAGCGGCTTTCGCACCGGCAAGGCGGATAAAGGGGGGTAGTAACTTGTAGCTTTCGGCGCAAAATAGACATAGAAATTTTTATTTAAAATTACCAAATACTATTTATATTAGCTAAAATGTGTAACGACCAAAACGCAAAAAGCTCCTGGCATTTGCCAGGAGCTTTTTGCGTTTTGGTCGTTACTGATAGTTGCTGCAATATAGGACTTATTTAATAACTGAGCCGGTGCGTAAGCGGCCCCGGCAAATCAGGGCGTGAGCAGCGCCGCTAATTGCCGTAGCGTAATCTCGGCCGACTTAGCCGAGTAGCGGTAGTTGACGAGCCGGTAGCCGGCATCCTCGAAGCTCTGCTGTGCGATTCTGACATCGACCAGTGTGGAGAGGCCCGCGGCCAAGCGCATCTGCACCAGGTTGAGAAGCTTGCGAGCGGTGGTATAGCTCTGCTCGGCGGTGTCGACTAGCACCAGGGTTTGCTCGTAGGCTTCCCAGGCTTTGCGAGCATTGAGGCGGTAATTCTGTTGGAGAGCAGTGCGTTGTAGCTCAGCCGTTTTCGTGTTCACGCGGGCCACGTCAACCAGCCGCCTGTTTACCCCGCCCGAGTAGATGGGCACGGCCAGGCCCAGACCCGCGTAGGGGACGTAGCTTTGGTTGAAGAGCGTGTTGCCAACCGCGTTCTGGTTGCGGTTGAAGTTGGTGCCCGCATTCAAGCCCAGCGAGGGGTAGCGATTGGCTTGGGCCACGCGCACTAGCAGCTCGTTTACGCGCACCTGGCGGTCGGCGGCCAGCAGCGCCGGGTTGCGGTCGAGGGCGGCTTCGATGTCGGCCCAGCGCAGGCTGCGGTCCACCGGAATGCTGTCTTCTAGAGCGATAGGTGTGGTCAGGTCGAGTGTAAGAGCACGCAGCAAGTCGGCGGTGGCTTGCTGAGCGGCAAGCGCCTGCTGCTGCTGCGTTTGCAGCTGCGCGTTCAGGTCAAGCTGCGCCTGAAACCGGTCGGCATTGTTGGCCAGGCCCACCGCCTGGCGCGTGTCGATGAGGTTTAGCTTCTGGCGCGAGAGCTCCACCGAGGCTTGCAGCGTGCGGATGTAGCGCTGCTGCTGAATCACGGCGTAGTACTTCAGGCTCACATCGGCCAGTACGTTCTGCACGGTCGAGTTGAGCTGCAACTCGCTGATTTTCTGCAGCTCATCCAGGCGTTTGCGGTTGGCCACCACGTAGCCGCCATTATACAGCAGGTACGAGCCCGCCAGCCCCACCGCGTACTGGCTCGACCGGGCGCCTGTGCGCTGCACCGGGTCGCCGGCGTTGAATTCCTGCCGGGTATTATTAATAACGATGTTGTTGCTGGCCGTAACGCCCACCGAAGGCAGCCCGCCGGCAAAGCCCACCGTGTTTTGCAGGCTCTGCACTTCGATATTGTTCTGGCTTATCTGGATATCGAGGCTGTTCTTGAGGGCAGTTTGCAGCGCGTCGTGCAGGGTCAGCACCGGCGCGTTGGGGTGGGCGGCCGCGGCGGGGGTAGGCACCGCCGGGGTGGGCGTCTGGGCAGCGGCTGGTAGACTTAAACTAAACAGCGCTAGGCTGATAAATACTAATTTCATGGGTAGAAGTTGGTTCTGCAAGCCTAAGAGACTTTGCTCGCTGAGGTACGCAGAGGCAGGCGACGCATTAAGCCACTACTTCGGCTGGTTCGTGAGCAGGAACCAACTCCTCATGGGCGGGCGCCTGCGGCTTGCGCGCTTTGCCCACGTACGTGTACACGGCCGGGATAACCAACAGCGTCAGTATCAAGGAGAACAGAATGCCGCCCACAATCACGATGCCCAGCGGCTTGCGGCTCGTAGAGGCTGCGCCCAAGCTCAAGGCGATGGGTAGGGCGCCGAGCGCGGTGGCCAGCGAGGTCATCAGGATGGGGCGCAGGCGCTGCTGGGCAGCCTCCTGCACGGCCTGAGCGAGGGGTAGGCCCTCATCGCGCTTGTGGTTGGCAAACTCCACGATGAGAATACCGTTTTTCGTCACCAAGCCAATGAGCATAATCATCCCGATTTGCGAGAAGATGTTGAGTGTCTGGCCCGTGACCAACAGGCTGAGCAGCGCCCCGGCCAACGCCAACGGCACCGTAATCAGAATTGTGAGTGGGTCGCGGAAGCTCTCGAACTGCGCTGCTAGCAGCAAATAAATCAGCACCAAGGCTAGGCCGAAGGCGAAGGCCGTGTTGCCTGAGCTTTCGGCAAAGTCACGCGATGACCCCGTGAGGTCGGTTGAAAAACTATCATCCAGGACTTTATCGGCAATGGCCTGCATGGCTTTCACGCCGTCGCCCACGGTTTTGCCCTCGGCGAGCTGCGCCGATATGGTGGCCGCTTTGAGGCGATTGAAGTGGAAGAGCGTGCTCGGGTTGGAATTTTCGGTCTGCCGCACCACCGCCGACAGCGGAATGCTCTCGCCGCGGCTATTAGTCACGTAAAGGCGGCTGATGTCGTTGGGCGCGCTGCGGGCGTTGCGGTCTACCTGCCCAATCACCTGGTACTGCCGGCCATTGAGCAGGAAATAGGCCATGCGCCGGCCGCCAAAGGCGCCTTGCACGGCCGCTACTACATCTTGGGTCGTCAGGCCCAAATCCCGGATTTTCAGGCGGTCAAAGGTTAGCTGCACCTCTGGCTTATTGAATTTGAGGTTGGCATCGACGTTCTGGAACGTCGGGTCTTGCCGCGCGGCAGCCATGAATTTGGGTAGCGCGTCCTTTATCTTTTCTAGATCGGTGTTTTGCAGTACAAACTGCACGGGCACGCTGCTTTTTGCCCCCGAACCTACCGCGATAGTCTGCTCCTGCACCACGAAGATACGGGCATCGTTAAAGCGCTTGGTACTCTTGGTGAGGTATTTAGATATTTGCTCCTGCGTGCGTTTGCGCTCTTCGGGCGGCACCAGGCCCAAGCGTACTTGCGCCGGCGGGCGTGCGGGCAAACACAAAGTCGGTTCCAGGCACTGAATCACCGACAAAAGCCGCCACCTGGGCGCTGATTTTCTCCATCGCGTCGAAGCTCGTGCCTTCGGGCCCAGTTAGGGTCAGGCGCACGCTGCTGCGGTCTTCGAGCGGCGCCAGCTCGGTCGGAATGCCTTTGCCAACAAAGTAGATAAGGCCCGCGCAGACGGCCACTACCACCCAGGCCAGGCCGCGTACTTTGAGAAAGCCGCCTACCAGCCGGCCGTACCAGTTTTCCATACCTTGGAAAAAGGGCTCGGTTTTATCGTACAGCTTGCC
>CALMOO010000174.1:4702-8594 GCA_937871705.1 uncultured Hymenobacter sp. | reverse complement strand
GCCTCGCGCTCGCGCTGGGGCTAACGCGGTTGCATCTGGGCGAACTGACTTTTACGAGCCGGCCCGAGCAGGGTAGCACATTTGTCGTGACCCTGCCGACCGATTTACCTCTTGCCCTGCGAAGCACTGCCCCGACCTTGCCCGCCGCTATACCAGCATTGGCCGAAGAAGGGGATATGCTGCCCACTATCGGAGAAACCTTGGGAATGCTGGGTAGTGTGGAAAATGAGGCGCTGGTGCTGATTATTGAGGATAACCCGGAAGTCAACGCGTTTCTGGCCCAGAAGCTGCGTTCTTATTTTCAGGTGCAAACGGCGGCTGATGGAGCTGCGGGCCTCCGCTTGGCTGCCGAACTCATTCCTGACCTGATTGTATGTGATGTGATGCTACCCGAAGTCAGCGGGTTGGAAGTAGTAGCCCAGCTTAAGGGCGACTGGCGCACCTCGCACATTCCGGTGGTGCTGCTCACGGCACGCCACGCGCCCGAGCAACAGGTGGAGGGTGTGCAGGCAGGCGCCGACCTCTACCTGACCAAGCCGTTCAACCCTACCTTTTTGCTCGAAAACCTGCGCACGCTGCTCCACAACCGCGAGCGGCAGCGCGAGCATTTTCGCCGCGAGCTGAGCGTGACTACGGCCACCGTGGCGCCGCAGCGCATCGACCAGAAGTTTCTGACCGACCTCACGGCCATTGTAGAGGCCAACCTTGATAATTCGAGCTTGAGCGTGGAGGATGTGGCCCGCCGCCTGGGCATCTCGCGGGTGCAGCTCTACCGTAAGGTGAAGGCCGTGCTCGGCACCAGCGTGACGGACTTTATCCAGGGCATTCGGCTCACGAAGGCGCGGCAGCAGCTCCTCGATACCGAGCGCACGATTGCGGAAGTAGGCTACCAGTTGGGCTTCTCATCGCCCTCTTATTTCTCGGCTAGCTTCAAGGCCAAGTACCACATTTCGCCTTCGGAGTTTCGGGCGCTGCACACCACGCCGAGTGCGTGAATCAAAAGCTACAGGCAGGTAACATGCGTGATAGCTGCGCTTTCACTGGTGAACCACGCTCGCAACTAACTGGCTGTGAGCAAGCATTTTTACTTGTTGTTTTGGCTTGAACGAATTGTTATAGTATTTGAGAGAATAGGGATAGGTGCTGGCTCTAACCAGCCGTGAACTTTGAGGTAAGAATAAGTCGGAGGTATTTCCGGGCCGCCGCGCTGCACCTGTTTTGGTGCGGCTAGGGCACCGGCCATTGGTGCAGTACGCTGCCCGTGACTCCGGCTTTTTCGCGCTATCAGTTCCCACCCTCTATTCCCTCTTGTATGCGACCAAGTGTACTTCTAGCGCGCCGCCTGTTGGTGCCGACGCTGCTAGCCACTGCGCCCATGCTGGCCAGTGCCCGGCCTCTTGCTACGCACGTTGCGTTGAATAAGCTGCGCGTGCCGACGGCCTTCCGCCGCGCTGTCCCTACCCCCCTCTTTCTGGCCGACGTTCGGGTAACTGGCCAGGTAAATGATGAAAAAGGCCAGGGCCTGCCCGGCGTGACGGTACTGGTGCAGGGCACGACTAACGGCGTCACAACGGACGCCGAAGGCAAGTTTACCCTCACTGCCGATGACAAGGCTACCCTGGTTATTTCGTCGGTCGGCTACGTGACGCAGCAGGTGGCTATTGCGGGCCGCACCACCATCACGGTGGCACTGGCGCCTTCGTCGCAGGACCTGAATGAAGTTGTGGTGACAGGCTACCAAACCCAGCGCAAGGCTGACCTGACGGGGGCAGTATCGGTGGTGAAGGTGGGCGAGATTCAGGAAATGACGTCGCAAAACGTGGCCAATAACCTGCAAGGCCGGGTGCCGGGCGTGCAGATTACCACCGATGGCTCGCCGGCTGGCAATGCTACGGTGCGCATTCGCGGCTATGGCACGCTGCTTTCGGGCAACAACGACCCGCTCTACGTTATCGATGGCATCCCAACCAAGGACGGCATCAACCAGATTAACCAGAACGACATCGAGAGCATCCAGGTGCTGAAAGACGCCTCGGCGGCCAGCATCTACGGTTCGCGGGCCGGCAACGGGGTCATTATCATCACGACCAAGAAGGCCAAAAAGGGCGTGACCCAGGTGAACTTCTCCACGTTCTTCACCCTGCAGACGCCAGGCGCGCACTTAAAGACACTTAATGCCGCGGATTATGGCCGGGTGTATTGGCAAGCGGCTACTAATGACGGCTCTACCCCTAGCCTGCCGTACTACAGCTTCCAGTCGCACCTAGGGCCTGATGGCAAGCCAGTGCTTGACCAGGTCATCATTCCGGAGTACATCGACGCGGCAAAAACCCAGCACTCGGCCGATACCGACTGGTTTAAGGAAACGCAGCAAAACGCCCTCATTCAGTCCTATAACCTGAATGTGAGCAACGGCGGCGAGCACGGCGGCGTGCTCTTTTCGCTGAACTACTACGACAACACGGGCACGCTGAAGTACACCGGCGCTAACCGCATGACGGCCCGCATCAATTCGGACTACGGCCTGTTTGGCAACAAGCTCAAAATCGGCGAAAACTTGACCTTGGTGAAGTCGCAGCAGACGGAGTTTGACCTTAACAATATCCGCGACCGCAGCAGCCAATTGCTCAGCATCGTGCCTGTGCACACCGTGGATGGGGTAGGCTGGGGCGGACCAGTGGCCGGCATGAGTGACCGCGACAACCCGCTGCGCCTACTCACCGACAACCAGCAAAACCGCTCAAACACTGGCCGGGCCTTCGGCAACGCCTTTGCCGACCTCGAAGTCATCAAAGGCCTGCACCTGCGCACCAGTATCGGCATCGATTACAGCATTTACAAGTTCAACAATCTTTATAAAACGTACACGGCAGGCTTCTTGTCGAACGCCAACAACCAGGTAACGAACACCAACCGCTTCTTCGGCAACTGGGTGTGGCAGAATACCTTGAACTACCACCTGGACCTGGGCCAGAGCAAGCACCAAATCGACTTTTTGGCCGGCGCCGAGCGCATCAGCTACCACTTCGAAGAAACGACTGCCTCGCGCACCAACTTTGCGAGCGAAGACCCCAACTACATTATCCTGGACGCGGGCACGGCCAACGTGAGCAACAGCGGTGTGGCCTCGGGCTACCGCTTGGCGTCGTACTTCGCCAAGGTAAACTACGCTTTTGCTGACCGATACCTGCTCTCGGCCACGCTGCGCCGCGACGGCTCCTCGCGCTTCGGGGTCGATAACCAGTTTGGCTTGTTCCCGGCCGTATCGGGCGGCTGGCGCCTGAGTGAGGAGGCCTTCCTGAAGGACAACGTAAAGGCTATTTCGGACCTGAAGCTGCGCGCCGGCTGGGGCCAGACGGGTAACCAGGACATTGCTAACTACGCCTCGCGGGGCCTCTACCAGTCCGTGCTCGGCATCGCCGACCCCAACTTTACCTACGACGTCGGCACGGCCTACGACATCTACGGCAACGATGCCAACCTGCCCTCGGGCTATCGGCGTGTGCAGCAGGCCAACCCCAATCTGAAATGGGAAACGGCTACCCAAACCGACGTCGGGGCTGACTTCGGTTTGTTCGATAACAAGATTACCGGCTCGGTAGACTACTACGTGAAGAATACCAAGGACATTCTGGTAAACCTCCCCTTCCTGGGTGCGGTTGGGGAAGGCGGTGATAAGTTCGTCAACGGCGCTTCGGTGCAGAACAAGGGCTGGGAATTTGTGCTCGGCTACCAAAACCGACTAGCCAACGGCCTGACTTACAACATTTCGGGTAACCTCTCGACTTACCGCAACAAACTCACCTTTCTACCTGCCGAGGTTATTAACGCCTATGGCGGTAATGGGCTAGATGTGACGCGCCTGGGCCACTCGGTAAACGCGGTGTACGGC
>CALMOO010000174.1:4290-4692 GCA_937871705.1 uncultured Hymenobacter sp. | reverse complement strand
GGTAGGAGCTGGCCCCGGCCGCATTCGCTACAAAGACCTGAATGGCGATGGCAAAATCGACAACTTCGACCAGACCTGGATTACGGAAGCCGTGCCTGATTTCAGCTACGGCCTCAATTTGGGCGGCTCTTATAAGGGATTCGACCTGCAGATTTTCTTGCAAGGCGTGCAGGGCATCTATGCCTACAACAACTCGAAGTTTCGGACGGATTTTGCCTTCGTGCAGGGCGAAAACCTGGGTAGCCGCACGCTCGATGCTTGGTCGCCTACCAACACTGGCTCTACCATTCCGGCCCTGACGCTCATCAATACCAACAACGAGGCGCGTTCCTCGACCTACTTCGTCGAGAATGCTTCTTACCTGAAGCTGCGCAACGTGCAGCTCGGCTATAACATCCCTAC
>CALMOO010000174.1:2196-4280 GCA_937871705.1 uncultured Hymenobacter sp. | reverse complement strand
AAGCTGCAAGGCATCCGCATCTACGTGCAGGGGCAGAACCTCTTCACAGTCAAGAGCAAGCAGTTCACGGGCCCCGATCCCGAAGTAACCATCTACCAGTACCCCATTCCGCACATTTTCACTACCGGCCTCAACGTTACTTTCTAACGATACGCTAGCGCTAATTCCCATGAAAATCCTCAAATCCTGCGTGCTGGCCGTGTCGCTCCTCACGCTTTCTGTTAGCTGCAACGACCGGGCCTTCCTGGACGTGAGCCCCACCGGGGCGCTCGAAGACAACCAGCTTAATACGCCCGCCAACATTGACAAGCAAGTAATTGCGGCTTATTCGCAGCTTGGCAACGACGTGTACACTACCCCCTACACCTCGATGTGGCCCTACGGCAACGTGCGCGGCGGCGACGCCTACAAGGGCGGCAATGGTACGGGCGACGTGGATGCGTTTCACTTCTACGAAACTTTCACCTTCAACCGCGTCGACATCGGCAATACCGACCAGCTTTGGTACTTGCTGTACATAGGCGTTTCGCGCGCTAACGACGCGTTGCGTCGCCTCGATGCTATCGATGTGGCAACGATGCCCAACAAAGCTGTGCGCCAGGGCGAAGCGCGGTTTTTGCGCGCGCACTTCTACTTTTTGCTCAAGGAGACCTTCAAGCGGGTGCCTTACATTGATGAGACTCTGGCGACCGAAGACTACTCCACCGTGTCGAACACGGCTCTGAGCAACGATGCGCTGTGGGGCAAAATTGCCGATGACTTCCGCTTTGCCGTAGCTAACCTGCCCGATACGCAGCCCGAAATTGGGCGCGCTAATAAGTCGGCGGCTCAAGCCTACCTGGCTAAGACATTGTTGTATCAGGCTTATGTGCAAGATGATAACAACGCCGTCACGAGCATCGACGCCGGCAAGCTAGCGGAAGTAAACTCGCTGTGCGACGCGGTCATCAACTCGGGCAAGTACTCGCTGCACGCCGATTTTGCCAACAACTTCCTCTCATCTGGCGACAACGGGGTAGAGTCGGTGTTTGCCATCCAGTTTTCGCGGAGCGATGGCACGCCCAAGGGCCGCACCGACCGCGGCAACGAGCTGAACTACCCCATGAACCCAGACTACGGCTGCTGCGGCTTTCACCAGCCCAGCCAGAACCTAGTCAACTCGTTCAAGACCGATGCCAGCGGCCTACCCCTGTTCGACACGTTCAACAACAGCGACATCTCGACGGCGGCCGATTTCCTGGCCAATACCGTGGACCCGCGCATCGACCACACGGTAGCCATCTTTGGGCACCCTTACAAGTACAGCCCCACGTTCTTGTTCCAAAGCTCGTGGCTGCGCGACCAAGGCACCTACGGTAACTACATGTCGATGAAGGAGAGCGTGTTGCCCAGCGACCCGACCTTTCAGAAGAACCCGCCGTTTATGAGCTCCTCCAAAAACTGGGCGCTCATCCGCTTTGCCGACGTGCTGCTGTGGAAGGCCGAGGCCCTGATTGAGCTGAACCGCCCGGCGGAGGCGTTGCCGCTTATCAACCAGATTCGCCAGCGTGCCCAGAATAGCACCGCCCGTCTGAAAACCAGCACCGGCACGGCCATCTCCAACTACAAAATTGGCCTCTACCCTGCCGCTGGCTTCACGCAGCAGTACGCCCGCCAGGCCCTGCGCTACGAGCGCCGGATGGAGTTCGCCATGGAAGGCTTTCGGTTCTTCGACCTCGTGCGCTGGGGCATTGCCGCTGATTACCTGAACACCTATTTCAGCGTGGAAAAAACTAAGCGCCAGTACCTATCGACGGCTCACTTCACGGCTGGCCGCGATGAGTATATGCCCATTCCGCTCAATCAAATCAATTTCAGCAAGGGCCTGTACCAGCAAAACCACGGCTGGTAGGCCCTGGGGCGAATTTTATTTCATAGCCCTTTGCCCCTATTTCTGCGAGCAGCTGCTTCTGGTGCCAGCCTGGTGCCAGAAGCTAGTGCCCTCCTTCTTGGCAAAGGAACGGGGTAAAGCACTCTAAAAGGCAAGTAAACTAACAGCTAATTATATGAAGAACAGTGTTCTTTTTTGGTCTATTGTCGTGGCG
>CALMOO010000174.1:0-2186 GCA_937871705.1 uncultured Hymenobacter sp. | reverse complement strand
TCCTGTTTGGTTTCGACACAGCCGTTATTTCGGGGGCCGAAAAGGCCATTCAGCAACTGTGGCACCTCAGTGCTTGGGAGCACGGCTTCACTATTTCCATTGCCTTGATTGGCACTGTCATTGGTGCCGTTTTTGGAGGTATACCTTCCGATGCCCTCGGCCGCCGCACTACCCTGAGCTGGATTGCGGTGCTCTACCTGGTGTCGGCGGTGGGCGCGGCGCTCTCGCCCTCCTGGGTGCCGTTCATGATATTCCGCTTCTTGGGCGGATTGGGGGTAGGGGCCTCGTCGGTCACAGCTAGGGCACCGTCTTCGGGGTGGAAGAGCCGCCAGAACTTCTTGAGGAAGCTAGCTACGCCGCTGATGCCGTTGGTATTCCAGGGCTTGAACTGCTCCAACGGGCCGAGGAACATTTCGTAGAGCCGCAGGGCGTCCGCACCGTATTTGTCAATCAACACGTCGGGATTAACGACGTTGCGTTTTGACTTCGACATTTTCTCGACCTCTGGCACTGTAATAAAATCGGCGGGTTTAACACTGCCATCATATATTGATTCTGAGCCAAAAATCATTTGCCTAAGTGAAGACTGTGCTTCTCCTTCTGGTACAAAGCCTAGGTATTTATATGTCCCATCTTCAGGTGAGAAAGCGATTTCATGGAAGCCATTCTTACAAACAAAGATGCTGTCCATTCCAGGGCTACTTGATTTAATAAATTCAAGTAATCCGTCAGCTGTCATTGCGCCGTTAGGAGCATATTCTATAGGCACATTGAGTTTGATATACTCGTCACCTAAATCGTCAGCTTCTTTGACGGGTCTATCAACATCTGCGCTAATAAACTCCTGCGTCATATGACCAACTACTTCTACGCTTTCATGGTCCATGTAGGCGAGTACATGACTGCCAGCTGAGCGGTTTCTAAGGGCCTTTTGTGAAACTCCCAAAATCATCCCCTGATTTATCAGCTTCTGGAAGGGCTCATTGGCCGTTACCAGCCCTAGGTCCTTCAAAAACAGATACCAGAAGCGAGAGTAGAGTAGGTGGCCGGTGGCGTGTTCGGCGCCGCCCATGTAGAGGTCGACTTGGCCCCAGTATTGCTCGGCTTCTTCGGATACGAAGCGGTCGGCGTTGTGCGGGTCCATGTAGCGGAGGTAGTACCAGCTAGAGCCGGCCCAGCCGGGCATAGTGCTCAGCTCGAACTCGTACTGGCCCTTGTACTTCCAGTCTTTAGCGCGGCCCAGGGGCGGCTCGCCGGTTTCGGTGGGCTTGTACTCGTCGATTTCGGGGAGTACGAGCGGAAGGTCGGCTTCGGCCACGCCGTAGGCGGTGCCGTCTTTGTAGTAAATCGGGATGGGCTCGCCCCAGTAGCGCTGGCGACCAAAGATGGCGTCACGCAGGCGGAAATTCACCTTGCCCTTACCGAGGCCTTTCTCTTCGAGGTAGGCGATGAGGGTGGCGGTGGCCTCCTTGTAGGTGAGGCCGTTGACAATGCCCGAGTTGATGTAGCGGCCTTCCTTGGTGGGGTCGGCTTGCTGGTCGAGGTCTTTTTGGGCATCCGAAATAGCCGGGATGGGCAGGTCGAAGTGCTTGGCGAAGAGATAGTCGCGCTGGTCACCGCTGGGCACGGCCATCACGGCACCGGTGCCGTAGCCGGCCAGCACGTAGTCGGCCAGCCAGATGGGCACTGGCGTGCCATCGACTGGGTTTTGGGCATAAGCGCCCGTGAATACGCCCGATACGTGCTTCACATCCGACATACGGTCGCGCTCCGAGCGGCGCTTGGTGGCAGCAATGTACTCGTCGACGGCGGCGCGCTGAGCGGGGGTAGTAAGCTGGTCAACCAACTCGTGCTCGGGAGCTAGCACCAGGAACGTCGCGCCGTAAATGGTATCGACACGAGTCGTATATACTTTAATGACAGTATTTTCGTGGTCTCGCACCGGGAAGGTGACCTCAGCACCGATGCTCTTGCCAATCCAGTTGCGCTGCATCTCCTTCACGGCGTCGGGCCAGTCGAGGGTATCGAGGCCCTGGAGCAGGCGGTCGGCGTAGGCCGTGATGCGCAGGTTCCACTGCGGCATGAGGCGGCGCTCGACGGGGTAGCCGCCGCGCTCCGAGAGGCCGTCTTTCACTTCGTCGTTCGAGAGCACGGTGCCTAGGGCCGCGCACCAGTTCACGTAGGTG
>CALMOO010000173.1 GCA_937871705.1 uncultured Hymenobacter sp. | reverse complement strand
GTTTACTTCCTGGTGCCGTGAGCACGGGCGCGACTCGTTGCCGGCCGACGTGCTGACGATGGCGGCTTTTGTTACCTCGCTGGCGGAGGCCGGCAAAAAGGTGGCCACCATTCAGCGCCACTGCGCGTCCGTCAGCAAAGCCCACCAACTGGCCGGCTTTCCTACGCCTACTGACGACCGGCAGTTCAAGACCCTGCTCGAAGGCATCAGCCGCGAGAAAGGCGTTAAGCAAAAACAGGCGCCCGCCTTTACCCTGGCCTACTTCAAGCGCGTAGTGCAGGGCATCGACACGGAGCGGCCGGATGGGGTGCGCGACCGGGCGCTGTTGCTACTCGGACTGGCGGGAGCGTTCCGTCGCGATGAGCTGGCGAGTATCGACCTAGCGCACCTGCGTTTTGACGATGATGGCCTGGTGGTGGAGCTCCCCAAGAGCAAAACCAACCAAAAGGGTGAAGCCGAAGAGAAGGCCATCTTCTTTGCCCCTGACCGGCGCAGTTGCCCGGTGCGCGCCGTTAAGGATTGGCTGGAATTGCTGCACCAGCACGGCCGAGTAAGTGGGCCCTTGTTCTTGTCCTTCCACAAAGGCCAGCGGCTGAGTCGTCGCCGATTGAGCACCTTTAGCTTGAACGAGATTGTGCAGCTGCGCTTAGGTGCACCCTACACGGCGCACTCCTTGCGCGCCTCCTTTGTGACCATTGCCAAGCTCAACGGGGCGGATGATGCCGAGGTCATGAACCAGACCAAGCACAAGACCACCGACATGATTCGCCGCTACACGCGCCTCGACAATATTCGCCAGCATAATGCGGCCCAAAAGCTCGGCTTATAAGGTGGGGCAGTTGAGCCGCCACCAGGACGCTATACTATACGGAGTGACTGTCGCCTAAAGACGGCGTGCGGACCGGTAAACGTTCTCCGTCCTTACAGTGCATCAGGGAAAGCTAGGTACTCGCCGAATAAGCCGCCAGCTACCCGTAAAGCACACGCCCACTTATCGACTCTTGCAGCTTGCTTTTCCGCTGGGGGACCCCAGATTCTACCTGGGCGCCCTAAGTAAGCATACTGAGGCCGGGTGTACGTCACCTCACCCGGCCAACTGGCAGGACCCGCCAAAGCCGCAGCGCCTTACCCCACTTGCAACGTTGTCGGGCGCAAATCCAAGCGAAACTAGTCGCCATCGATCTGCCTGCCCAGCGCCGGGGTGGCGTAGTTGAATAAATAGAATCAGTTGCCCATCCAGTACTGCAAGTCGGATTGCAGTGCCAGCTCCTGGCCTAGCGGGCTGAACTACCGATTGTCAGGACTAAAGAAGAACGTAGCCCGCCCAGTAACCACGTCCACATCAGCTTGCTGGTAAACCACACGCTGCGCGTAGTCTGCGCGGCTATTTCCGGGCCGTTGCTCACCCTCACCTCTCGCCAGCCGAAGCCACGTAGGGTCGGCCATGCTGCCACTTCACCTCCACTTTGGAAAGATACCAGGTTTTGCCGTGGTCGTTGTTGCCTTGGTAGAAGAGGTAGGTACGCCCGTCGGTATCCCGGAAAATGTCGGGGTGGCCCGATTCACTGGTGTTCCAGGAGCCGGGCGGGCCGTTGCGCAGGAAGGGCTCGTTGGAGAGGCGCTGCCAGCGTACGCCGTCGCGGCTGCGGGCCGCGCCAATCTGCTGGGGCTCATTGTTGTAGGCGCCGGCGTAAAACATGTAGAGCCACTTGCCCCGCCGCAGGCAGGAGGCGCCTTCCACGCACTTTTTCTCCCACGGCAGCCGGGGCCGCAGCACCGACGAGTCAGCCAGCTGCCGCCAGGCGGCGCGGCCGAAGTTCGAGCGCAAGCTGTTGGTGGCCGCCACGCCCTGCATCTGCACCTCGAAGGCGGGGTCGCGGGTGGCGAAGAGCAGCAGGTAGCGGTTGTTGAACTCGACCACCTCCGCGTCGATGGCGCGGCCGCAAGTCCAGGTGCCGGTGGGGCGGAAAATGGGGTTAGAAGCATCGCGCGCAAAGCGCAGACCGTCAGTGGAAGTGGCGTGGCAGAGGGCATCCTTGGGGCCGTTGCCGTAGGTTTGGTAAAAGAGGTGAATCGTGTCGCCCCGCACTAGCGCGCCGGGGGCGCAGAGGCCTTTTTTCTCGTAGTCTGCGTTCGGGGCTGGCGTCAGCTCGCCGGCACGGGCCCAGTGGGTGAGGTCCGACGAGGTCGCAATGCCGATGCACCACCCGAACTGGGCGTTGGGCGGGATGGAATAATACATAAAATACTGCCCTTTGAAGCGCAGTACGTAGGGGTCCTTGGCCATCGGGTGGCCCGTGCGGGTGGTGTCGCTGTAGTACATGGCCGGCCGCTGCTGCGCCGCTACGGAGCCGGCGGTGGTTAGTACTAGCAGCAGCCAGAGGAAGCGGTTGAGCATGATGTGGGCGTGAGAGGGACAGGAAAATTATTTTTAGTGGGCCGCTGGGTAGGCCGTTTCGGGTGGACCCAGGAAGCTTGGCGGCAGCGGCTGCGTGCGCAGCACCAGCTTGTCAAGCACCACGCCAGGGTCTATCATCCAGATTTTCAGAACTTGGTGGCCGGGCGCGGCCACTCGGTGCTGGCTCTGGCCCAGGGCGGCCGTGCGCAGGATATTGCCCGCCCACACCTTGCTGTATTCTTCGGATTCCAGGTTAACGAAGCGGGGCTGCTCGTCGTTGAGAGCAATGGCGTAGCGCAAGCCCCGCCCGGCGTGAATGGTGTGCGTTGGCCGGCAAAACGCCGTGATGGCCACCGCGCCGGGCGTGAACACCTGCATGTCGTACTCCAACAGGGGAGCTTGGCGCAGGGCAGTGACCGTCGTGTCCAGGCTGGGCGCGGTAGCTGGCAGGGGCGTCACGGCATCGCCCTGGCGGCCCAGGCCCGGCACTACCTGCCAGGCCGCGCCCTCCCCCGGCCGGGCCCGCGCAAAGTGTACGGCCTCCATGGCCACGGCCCCGTTTTCTTCGATAAACCCGTGAAAGTTAGTTAAATCGGCCGGCCGCACGGCGCTCACCCTCACTACCCGGCTAGCTCCCGCGCCGCGCACCGTCACGGTGCCCGCCAAGGCAGGCCCAGCGGGTGCACTAGTCCAGTCCAGACTCACGAAGAGACGGGTGTCGTCGGGCGTAGTACCGCTGGCTTGGCTAAGGTGAATCCAGGGCGCGCTGGCCGTGGCTTGCCAGGCTAGCGGTTGGCTGCCGGTGTTGAACACATCCAAGAAATACTGCTCGGCTAGCCCGGCCGCAAATGTAGAGAGGTAACCCGGCGCCTGCGTCGTGACGACCGCCTCCGTGCCCTCCACGGCCACCCCGAGGCCCGCGCCGGTGCCGGGCACCACGTGGCCCACGGGCGGCAGTTGGTAGGCAGCCCGGTCACGGGGCTGGTACGACATGATGTGGTTCCACTTGCCACTGGCTACCTGGGTGTTATAAAACTCGGTTTCCTTTTTAATCTGCTCAAATGCGGCCTGCGCCTCGGCCGCGTAGCGGTTGGCACTCACGCGGCCCTGGGCGGCGTAGAGGCGGCTGCGCTCGGCCTGCAAGGTCTTAACGTTCATCAGGCTGGCGGCACGCACGGGGTAGGCCACCAGTTCAAAAAAAGCATCCTTGAGCCGGGGCTGGGTTTGGGCGTAGAGGGCGTTGGTTTGCTGCACCAGTCGCGCAAAGGCATCCAATCGTTTTTGCGCCTCATCGCCGTAGGCCACGGCGCTGAAGCCCGTTTGGGCGGGCTGCAACATCTCAGGCCGCGCCACGGAGTTTAGCCGGTAGTACTCGTCGAGCACCTGCCCGATGGCCGGCCCCTGCGCCACCCCGAACGTGCGGCTAGCCCACTGCTGCAAGTACGCCAGCTGGTTAAAGTGGCGAAACTGCTCCGGGTCCCAGGCTAGGCGCATGAAAAACTCGGTGCCGATTTCGGCGGGCTTGAGGTCGCCCACGTTTACCAGCCAGACTTTGCGGGCCTCGTAATGGTAGGCCTTGGTCATTTCTTCCCACACCAGGGCGGGCGCCGTGGTGCTCAGCCAGAGGTAGTCTTCGGGCTCGCCCCAGTACGAGAGGTGGTAGTAGACCCCGCTGCCGCCGCTGCGCTTTTGCTCCTGCGGGGTGGAGAGCTGGCGAATGTAGCCGTGGTTGTCGTCCACCCACATCAAGGCCACGTCGTCGGGCACTTTCAGGCCCTTGCGGTAGAGGTCCAGCACTTCCTTGTAGGGCACGAACACCTGCGGTACTTTGGTCGGGTCGGGGTTGACGTGCTGCGCGAGCATCTGGCGCTGGTCGGCAAACACTTCTTCGAGCACCTTGATTTTGGCTTCAGTCGTGTTTTCGCCCGGCATCCCGCTGTCGGTGAGACCGCGCATCCCCACGGTGTAGAGGTTTTCGTACTTGCCATTTTCGATCACGCGCTGGTCCCAGAAGTGATAGATATTCTGGCGGTTGCGGGCGTAGTTCCAGGGGCCCAGCGCCTTTTCGTCGTACTCGTAGGTGTTGCGCAGCATGGGCTCGTGGTGCGACGAGCCCATCACGATGGCGTACTGGTCGGCCACCACCTTATTACCAGGGAACGAGTTGAAGGGCTTGGTGGAGGGGTGCATGGCCGGCCACAAGTAGTTGGCCCGCAGGCGCAGCAGTAGCTCGCACACCTTGGCGTAGGTCTTAGGCCCGATGTCGTTGGTTTCCGGCTCGAAGGTTTTGGCGGCCCAGGGCTGCAAGCCCCAGTCCTCGTCATTAAGAAATACGCCGCGGTACTGCACCGCCGGCGACGCTTGCCGATGCGTACCGGCCTGCACCCACAGCGCCGGCTGTTTGGCTGGGTGCACGTCGGCCCACCACTGCCAGGGCGACACGCCCAACGCTTCCGACAGCGTAAAGGCGGCGTAGGCCGTGCCGCGCCGGTCGCTGCCCACCAGCACCAGGCCGTGCTTTACGCCCCGCACGGGATTAGCTAGGGTCAGCACGGCGTAGGCCTCCCACTGCCCCCGCAGGCTAGCCACGTCGATTTTGTGCGTGGCTACTAGCTTGTCAATCAACGGGCTCTGACCCAGCGTACCCATGAATACGGCATAATCAGCCGGGCGCGTAGGCACGGTCGATACGACGGGCTGGCTGCCCGCCACGCTGGCCACGTCGGTGGCTAGGCACCGAGCCGCAATTTGTACCACCTGGGCATCGGCCGCGGCTACGAAAATGGGCGCGGCCTGCCCGCCCTTGGCTAGGCGGAAGGCCGTATCGTCGCCGGTTGGCGTTACCACGATGGGCCGCATCTGCCCCGCCTGGGCGGCGGTTGGTGCCGCCGCGCTGGCTAGCATGCCACCGGCCGCCAAGAGCCAGCGCCGGCCGCTGGCTGCCACCGCTTGCCGCAGGCTAGCCACTAGCCATGTGTCTGCAAAAATCATATATTCGGCCAAGTATGTAAAATGTGGGGTGGCTGGTGGCTGTCGCCTTCTGCGGGGTACCTCACCCCTAGCCCCACTCCCGTGGAGCGGAGAGCTAGCTCTAGACTAGAACTTTGATTTTAGGGCCAAGACTAAGATTAGCGACAAGTCCCCCGCTCCACGGGAGAGAGGGCTAGAAGGTGAGGTGCCCCGCTAAGGGCTAGAAACCGGAGCTTAATAATCCTACCCCCTAATACCCCGGATTCTGCGGTAGCTTCGAAGCGCGGTTACGCTCAATTTCGGAGGCCGGGATGGGGAACAGGTTGAACGTGGGCTGCACGTCGGCATAGTACGGGTTGCACTTTTTCACCCGGTCGTAGAGCAGACCCAGACGCATAAGAGTGAGGCGGCGCTTTTCTTCCAGGCCCAGCTCGCGCATCCGCTCGTCCAGGATGTAGTCGATGGTGACGTCGCCGGGCGCGACGGGCGAGGCATTGGCCCGTGCCCGGATGAAGTTGAGGTCAGCCGCGGCGGCGGTGAGGTTGTTCAGCTTCATATAAGCCTCGGCGCGAATGAGGTAGGTTTCGGGCAGCCGGAACATGTACTGGTCGGCGTAGGTGCCGCCCGCGCTCGACTTCAAGTAGTACGTGGCTGGGTCGATGTAGAGGGCGGCCGGGTGCTGGTAGGGCGTCGTCACCTTCGACTGGTAGGCTGAGAACGGCCGGCTCGGCACTACCACGTCGGCGGGCGGAGCCTCGGTCGATACCGTCTTGCCGTAATAAGCGGGGGTAGCGGGATTGTTGTAGGTGAAAACGCGCACGAAGTTGTGGTTGGCGTTGCGCAAGTCGGTGGTGAAGTCGCTGGCCCAGATTGTATTAGAGAAATACTTAGTAGACACCCCCAACGCTACCCCCCGCCCACCGTGTAAGTCGCCGGTCGGCCAGCGGAAAGGCGACACGCCGCCCGTCACGAACGACCCGAGCCCCACCCCAAAGTGCCGCTCGTACAGGGGCGAGCCCAGAAAGCCGGTCGAGACGGCGCTGCCGCCCGGTACGTCGGTCTCAAACTGCACCACCCAGATGCCCTCGGTGTTGCCGGCCGAGCGGTTCTGGTTGCCCCGCCGAAACAAGTCGTAATACACATCGCCGGGCACCACGCTGGCCGTCGAGCCGAATCGGTTGCGCATCAAAGCCATTTTAGGGTCGCTGATGACGGCCGTGGCCGCCGTCACGGCCTGCTGATACTGCCCCGCCGCCAGGGCCACCTCGGCCAGCAGGTGCTGGGCCGCCGCGCTGCTGATTTCGCCGTCGCGCACGGCCGCGATGCCTGGCAGGTTGGCCGCCGCAATAGTCAGGTCATCAATAGCTTGTTTATACACGTCAGCCTTTGGCGCGCGGGTGTAGTTGTAGGCGGCAGCCGTCACTTCCTCCGTCACGAGCGGCACGTCGCCGTACATGTAGGCGAGGGTGCGGTAGGCGAAGGCACGGAAAAACCGCGCCCGGCCCTCAATCACCTTCTGGTCGGCGGCGGCCACGGCCGAAGTCGGCAGCCGGGTAATAATCGTATTGGCCTCGGCTACAATCTTGTAGAGCGCCTGCCAATGCACGGTGGCCGTCCCGCCCGAGGGGTCGAGCTTGGCGGCGTAGTTGGTGAAGCGGTCTACTGAGGGCGAGCCGTCAAACACGATGTCGGTGCCGTAAAGGTAGTCCATCGGCGCCGTCTCGTCGCGGGTGTAGAACTCGATGCGCGTGAGGCTGTAGAGGTTGTTGACGGCCGCCTGAAAGTTGGCCAGCGTGGAGTAAGAATTAGAAGTGCTGAGAAAGTCCAGGGGCTGCTCGTCCAGAAACTCTTTTTTGCAGGCGGTGGCGCTGAGCAGCAACAACGGCAGCACCAGTTTATAGCGGTTTTTCATGATTGGTAAGCAATTAGAAAGTGACGTTCACGCCGGCCGAGTAGCTTCTCAGCACCGGGCGGGCATTGTTGAAAGCGCCGAAATTGTCGACCAGCCCTACCCCCGTCTCGGGGTCCCAACCTTTCCAGTTGGTCCAGGTAATCAGATTCTTGCCGCTCACAAACACACTCAGGCCGTCCGACCGCAGCTTGTCGGTAATGGCTTTGCCGAAGTGATAGGTCAACGACACATCCTGGAGGCGCACGAAGTTGCGGCTGCGGTACACGGTTGGGGCCAGGGCCGGGCCCACGGCCGAGCGCGGGTACTCGGCGTTGGGGTTGGAAGGCGACCAGTAATCAATAGCACTGAAGTAGTTGTAGCGGCGCGAGTTGTCGCTGAGCACGCTGCCGATGCCGTTGTAGTTGGCCCCGAGGTAGCTGTCCTTACCGCCCTGCACCGAGTTGAAGAACGCGCTCAATGTAAACCCTTTGTAGTCAAACGTATTCAGCACGCTGAAGCGGTAGGCCGGCTCCTGGTTGCCGATAAACACGCGGTCGTCGAGGCGCGTAAACTTGCCGTCGCCGTTGGCGTCCACCACCCGGTAGGTGCCGGGGTAGAAGCCGGCCGGGATTTTATCGCCCAGTTGGTAAATGCCGTTCACCTGCAGGTCGTAGATGGTCTGAATAGGCCGGCCGATAAACAAGTTGCTGTTTACCAGGTCGTCCTCCACGCCGTCGCCGTTGGCGTCGAGCCCCACTAGCTGCACAATTTTGTTGCGGTTAGCCGACACGTTGAAGGTCGTGCTCCACTTGAAGGCGGGGCTAGCGATGTTGCTGGTCGTTAGCGAGACCTCAATGCCCTTGTTGTTGACGCTGCCCACGTTAGTGCGCACGGTCTGGAAACCCGTGATGGCGGGGATATTCACGTCAAACAGCAGGTCGTTGGTCGTGGTGTTGTAAAGGTCTACGTTACCGGAAATCCGGTTTTTGAGCACCACGAAATCCAAACCCAGGTTGAAGCCGCGGGTCGATTCCCATTTCAAATCAGGGTTGGAAAGCGTTTGCACCTGCTGGCCAAATTGCGTAGTACCGCCGTCGCCAAACACGTAGGCGGCACCCGACGACACCCTAGCCAGCGACGAATAGCGGCTGGTAAGGTTGCCGCTAGCCCCGTAGCCGGCGCGCAGCTTCAGAAAATTCACCCACGACTGCTTGAAAAACGGCTCGTTGGTAATAATCCAGCCCACGGCCGCTGACGGAAACACACCGTACTTATTATTGGTGGCGAAGCCTGAAAAGCCGTCGCGCCGCACCGTGGCCGTGAGCAGGTAGCGGTCGAGGAACTTGTAGTTGAGGCGGGCCATCTGGCCGTTTAGCGTCTCCTGATAGGCATCAGACGAGTTGCGTTGAATGGCGCCCTGTTGCAAGCTGTTGTACCCTAGCGTAATGTTGCTGAAGCCCGTGGCGTCGGCCAGCGTGTGGGTGTACTGGCGCTTGATGGCGCTGTAGAGTAGCGTCAGCGTCAGGTCGTGCTTGTCGTGAAAGTTGTGGTTGTAGGTAATGATGTTATCAAAATTGGACTCGTAGTAAAAATTGTTGTCCTTGTAGGCGCGGCCGGTCTGGCCGGCGTCGTACTTGCTGGCGTAGAAGTGGCTGTCGTTGCGGTAGTTGTTGCCAAAGTTGGTGCGGTAGTTCAGGCCCTTGACAAACGGCACGCTGATATCGGAATAGAAATTTCCGAAGAAGCTCAACCGCTTGTCGTAGTCATCAACAGCGTAGGTGTTGAAGGGATTGGGGTTCACGGTGCCGTCGGGAAACGGAATCAGGTTACCGTTGGCGTCGTAGGGCGTCAGCAGCGGCGAGGCCCGCACGAGGTCGGCCAGCGAGGGCTCGGCGCCGCTGTAGTCGTTGATAGACGCAAACGACTGCGTGCCCAGCTTCCACCAGTTGGTGACCTGTGTTTCGAGGTTTACCCGGGCCGTGATGCGATTGAAGTTGTCGTTCTTGATAAAACCCCGCTGCTTGTTGTAGCCGCCCGAGAGCAGGTAGGTAGTTTTTTCACTACCCCCCGAAATGCTCACTTGGTGGTCCTGGATGTAGCCGGTCTGGGTGCCCTGACCCCACCAGTCGTAGTCGTTGGGCAGTATTTGATTGTTGGCGTCCCGCGCCGAAGGGTCCACGTTGGCCGCCAGGTTATAGGCCGGGTTGGGCGTCGTGTAGTCAGGCGCGAGGTAGGCTTGCTGATACGTCAGGTCCTTGATGCGTTGTAGGTACTCGTCGCGGTTGAGCGGCCGCAGGTTCACGGTGGGCCGTGAGGTGGCGTAGTAGCCCGAGTAGTTGATGCGGGGCTTCTGGTTGGGCCGGCCGCGCCGGGTCGTGATGAGCAGCACGCCATTAGCGGCCTGCGCGCCGTACACGGCCGTGGAGCTGGCGTCCTTCAGCACGTCGACCGAGGCCACGTCGTCAGGGTTGAGCGAAGACAGCGCCCCGGTGAAGATGATGCCGTCGAGTACTACCAGCACGTTCGCGTTGCCGCTGATAGTCGTGGCCCCGCGCACCTGAATGCTCGGGTTGTCGCCGGCCGCGCTCGACTGCCCGATGTTGAGCCCCGGCACCGTGCCTTGCAGTGACTGCGTGATGTTGGTGTTGGGCTGGTTGCGGAAGGCCTCAATGTTGGCGCTGGCCACCGAGCCGGTCAGGTCTTCCTTACGCTGGGTGCCGTAGCCGACCACCACCACGTCGTCGAGCGCGCTCGACGCCGCACTCAGCTTAATGTTAACCGTTGATTGGGCGTTAATGGCCACCTCCTGCTCGGTGTAGCCGATGGAAGAAAAGCGCAACACCCCAGTGCCGGTGGACAGGATAATGGTGTATTTCCCGGCCGCATCGGTCGAGGCGCCGGTTGTGGTGCCTTTCAGCACCACCGTCACGCCGGGCAGGCCGGTCCCGGTTTCGTCGCTCACCGTGCCCGAGACGGTGCGGCTGGTTTGAGCAAGGGCCGTTATGGGGGCTAGGCCCAGGCAGGTTAGCGCAGCGGCGGCGGCAACCGGGTGGCCTAGCCGCAGCAGCCAAGCTGATACAGGTATTTTCATGGTGGGTGGGGAAAAGAGAAGACGGGAAATTGGGCAGGCTAGCCAGCCTACTGCGCCACAGCCACTTGCGCGTGCTGCTTCTGGTAGGATTTGGTTTTGGAATCCTTGATAAACCTGGCGAACGCCGCCAGCTCCTCCGGCCGGTAGGGCGTCAGGTCGTTGCGGTACAAATCGTGCTGCCACACGGTGGGCTCGGGGTTGCCGGGGCGGTGGCCCCAGGGCAAATGCGTCTGGGTTTTGCCATTGACCAGGCCCCAGCTCATCGCCCCCACTTTGTTTTCGTAGAGCACCGGCAGCACGGTCGCCACGTCCGAGCCTCTCGGCCGGTTCAGCCACTCCGTGCAAATCATCGGGCGGTGCAGCTGGGCCAGCTGGGCTACCGTCTCGCGCATCTTGGCCGCCGGGCCGTAGCTGTGAAACGTGGTCATGTCGGCGTTGGCCGCGATGAGGCTATGCAGCGCTGCGTTTTCCGACCAGTAGCCGATGCTCACGGGCTGCACCGGGTTCACTTCCCGCGCCCAGCGGCACACGCCGCGCACCAACGGCAGGCTTTTGGCGCCCAACCCGCCATTGGTGGGCTCATTATACAAGTCCCAAAGCAGCAAGCGCTTGTCGGTTTTGAAAGCCGTCATTACGTCCTTGACGTAGCGCGCCAGGCGGGGGTAGGAAGTCGTGTCGGCCACTAGTGTGTGGCCGGGGCTCGGCGACCACGCCCAGGCGTACCAGCCGATAACCGGCTCGGGCTGCACCCCAATTTTGGGGTCGTGCTGGTCGTTGAACACGCAGTCATCAAACAGGCACGGCACCACCTTGATATGGTGCTTATCGGCCAGGGCCAGAAACCGGCCGAAGGTCTGCTTGAAATACGCCGAATCGTCGGCCCATACGGCGTATTGCAGCACCACCCGCGCGCAGTTGAAACCCGTTTGGGAGGCCAGCGCCAGCTCGCGGTCAATCACGGCCGGCGAGAAGCTGGTCTTGTCCCACATGGCCGTGTAGTTGATGGCATTGGCCGGAATGTAATTAAACCCGCACGGCCAGGGCTGCTGGTTGTACCAGGCCCAGGCTTTTTCCGGCGACCACCGCGGGGCGGTCGGCTGCGCCAGTGCGCTCCGGCCGCCAGTCAGCAGCAGCACAACCCAGAAGTATGCGAAGCATTTAGTTAAGCTGAATGCTTTATTAGCAAAGAACAATCCTAAGTTTTCAAACTTTTGCATGTGGGTGGGAATGGATGAGAAGCGTAAGGAGGTAATCGAAGCCTGCCGCAGTCAGCAGGCCAGCGTCCTCCGCTAGCCTGCTGCTAAGAGCACCAGGGCGACAGGATTTTCGGCGGGAAGCTTTTAAAACTATTCCGGTACGTAGCGGCTTTTCAGCAGCGCCAGCATCCAGGCGTTGATTTCCCACTGGTCGGCTACCGGCTGCCGGGTATAGGGCAAAGACGGCAGGTAGGGCACTGGCCCAAACTCGGGCGTGATGGTAAACACCGCCGTTTGCCGCTCCTGGTGCAGGGCCACCAGCTGATCCCACCACGTCAGGTGTATTTGCAGCGCCTCGGCCCACTCGGGGGCCCGGGGGTCGCTCACCTGCGGGCCCTGCGGGTGGCCCACGCG
>CALMOO010000172.1 GCA_937871705.1 uncultured Hymenobacter sp. | reverse complement strand
GCCTAAGCGAGGGGGGTAGGGGGCCCGTTAGCTGCCTGCCTAGGCCTGACGCAAGACCTACGGCGTGGTGGCGGGCAGCAGGGCCGCCAGCTTCTGGCCCAGCTCCTCGCCGCGCACGTTCTTGGCCACGATGTGGCCATCGGGGCCGATGAGGAAATTTTGGGGAATGGCTTGAATGCCGTAGAGCTGCGCCACGTCATTTTTCCAGAACTTGAGGTCTGATACCTGCGTCCAGGTCAGGCCATCGGCTTCGATGGCTTTCAGCCAGGCGTCGTGGCCGTTTTCGCGGTCTAGCGACACGCCCAGCACCGTGAAATTGCGGGCTTTATACTGTTTGTAATTAGCCACCACATTGGGATTTTCCTGGCGGCAGGGCCCGCACCAGCTGGCCCAGAAATCGACCAGCACGTACTTGCCCCGGAAGTCGCTTAGCTTAACTGGCTTGCCGTTGACATCGTTTTGGGTGAAGTCGGGCGCCATTGCGCCCACGGCGGTGACTTTAGCTTTGGCAACCTGGGCGGCAAAATTCTGGCCGCTCTCGCTGCTGCGCACGGCCGGGGCCAAGGCCGCGAACATAGGCTCTACCACGGCCGGGTCGAAGGAGTAGCCGGCATACTGGCTCAAAGCCGTCAGGCTCACTATACTCTGGGGATTGCCCTTGATGAACGTACTGAGTGCCATGTTGCGAGCAGCTGTAATGCTTTCTTCCCGCTTATCGAGCGTGGCCATAAAGGCCGGGTTTTGGCGCTGCTCGGCCGTAGCGGCATGGTACTGCTCGACAAGCTGGCGCATCTGCATATTGCTGGGCTTCAGGGCCGCTTGCAAGCGGGTATTATCGACGTTGAGCGGAGTGCCCAGCACCGAGGCGTTGGGGAGCGAGTCGGGGCTGCTTACTTTGATGGTGCCGGGCTCGAGGTACACCATTAAGGGATTGGGCATGCGCTGGCCCTTTTGGTAAACCCTGCGAAACGGCCCCTGCTTCTGGATGTATAGCATACCCAAGGTGCCCGCCGGCGCCGTGCTCCGGATGGCGAAACTCCCCTTCTGCACCTTGGCTGAGTCTAGCTGGCCCGCCGCGTTGGCATGGCGCAGGTATACCATGCCGGTAGCAGGGCTGCTCAACTTGCCTTGCAGGCTGAACGGAACGGCCGCCTTGGTCGCCGGAGCACTGGCTACCATGATGGGCGGAGGCGGGGGTGGGGCTTGGCCCCAGCTTAAGGTAGAACTCAGCAGTAGCCCCAAAACGAGCTTTAGGGAGTGGGAGAAGCAGATTTTCATAAGGTAACCAGGAATTAATACGAGTTAGGGGTAGGCGCGCAGCCTTGCCATAGAGGCGCAATATAATGAGCATTAACCAGCTGCCTCATGCGGGCTGCTAGCACCAAGTTTACCCCAGCCTACGTGGCCGAAAACCGCTGTGTAATCAGCAATAAAACATAATCACCTAGCTTCGCGGCATGAAAAAGCTGTATCTCATGCGCCACGCCAAGTCGAGCTGGAGCTTCGACGAACTGAGCGACCAGGAGCGTCCCCTCAACGACCGGGGCCGCGACGATGCCCCGCGCATCGGCCAGGCCCTGGCCAAGCGCCACCTGGCGCTCGACCTGCTGGTGAGCTCGCCGGCCGTGCGCGCCCTGAGCACCGCCGTGCTCGTGGCCCGCGAGCTAAAGTACCCGCACGATAAAATTGTGGTGAACCCCGCTATCTACCAGGCCGACCTCGAGGCGCTGCTCGCCATTATTCGCAACCTGCCCGATACGGCCGAGTCGGTGCTGCTCACGGGCCACAACCCCACCTTTACGGAGGTGGCCAACTACCTCTCGCCCTCGCCGCTGAGCGGCGAAATGCCCACGGCGGCCGTTATCAGCCTGCATTTCCAAACCGATAAATGGGCTGACGTGCAGCCCACCAACGCCGAGTTTTACTTCTACGACTACCCGCGCAACGTCAGTTGAGGAGAAGTATGAGGTATGAAGTATAAGTTATGAATGGGGGGTATGAAGATTTTTGCTGCTGTTCGGCACCCAACTTGCGTAGAAGGACGCGGTTGAAAAACTGCGCATTAGCAAGCCTCAACTCCTACTTTCTAACTCCTAATTCATAACTCCTTTGAAGACTCTTCCGCGCGACCTGAGCTGGCTGCGCTTCAACGCCCGGGTGCTGCAAGAAGCGCAGTGCCCCACCGTGCCGCTGCTGGAGCGCCTCAAGTTCCTGGCCATTTTTTCGGCCAACCTCGACGAGTTTTTTAAGGTGCGGGTGGCCACGCTGCGGCGGCTGGTGAAGCTCAAGAAAAAAACCCGCGCCCAGCTGCCGCAAGACCGCCCCAAGCGCCTGCTGGCCGAGGTATTGGCCGAAGTGCAGCGCCAGCAGCAGGAGTTTGGACGCACCTTCCGCGAGGAGGTGCTGCCCGATTTGCAGGCCGCCGGCATTTGCCTGCTCAGCGCCGAAGAGCTATCGGAAAAACAGCGCGCGTGGACGCAGCAGTACTTCGAAAAAAACGTGCGCGACCTGCTCTCGCCGGTGGTGCTGGACGAGACGCTGCACCAGCTTTTTCTGAAAGACCAGGCCGTGTACCTCACGGTGCACCTCACCCAGCTTAAGGAAAACGCCAAGAAGAAAAAAGCCGAGCGCGTGGTGCTGCTGGAGCTGCCCACCAAGCGCCACGGCGGCCGGTTTGTGGCCTTGCCCGGCGGTGCGGGCACACCCGAAAGCCCGCACTGCGTGTTGTTTTTGGACGATGTGGTGCGGGTGGGCGCGCCCAGCCTGTTTCCGGCCTACGTGGGAGTAGGGGTGAATGCCATCAAGCTGAGCCGCGACGCCGAGCTCGATATTGAGGAAGAAGTATCGGGCGACTTGCTGGCCAAGATTCGCAGCAGCTTGGCCAAGCGTGCCACCGGCTACCCCGCCCGCCTGCTCTACGACCCCAACACGCCCAAGCCGGTGCTGCAAGCCATTAAGCAGAAGACGGGCATCGAGGACGAGGAGCTGGTGGAAGGCAGCCGCTACCACAATTTTCGCGACTTTTTCGGCTTCCCCAGCTTCGGCCGGGCCGACTTGCTGAACCCCGCCTGGCCCGAGCTGCCGCACCCTACGCTGCCCCGCACCGGCCCGCTGCTGCCCGCCATTGCGCAGCGCGACCACCTGCTGCACCCGCCCTACCAGAGCTTCGACGTGGTGCCGCGCCTGCTGCGCGAAGCCGCCACCGACCCCCGCGTGAGCAGCATCGCCATCACGCTCTACCGGGTGGCGCCTAAGAGCGCCGTGGTCAAAGCCTTGCTCAAAGCCGTGAAAAACGGCAAGCAGGTGACGGCCGTGGTAGAACTGAAAGCGCGCTTCGATGAGGAAAGCAATGTGTTTTGGGCCGAGAAGCTACAGCGCGCCGGGGCGCACGTCATCTTCACGGTGCCCGAGCTCAAGTGCCACGCCAAGCTGCTGCTCATCACGCGCCGCGACGAGGCCAATGGCCCTACCCCCCTGCGCTACGTCTACCTCAGCTCGGGCAACTTCAACGAGGCCACTGCCCACCTCTACGCCGACCACGGCCTGCTGACGGCCAACGCCGAGTTGGCGGCCGAGGTCGACCAGGTGTTTCGCTACTTCATCACGGGCGAGGCGCCTGCCCGGCTGCGGCACCTGCTGGTGGCGCCCTTCACGCTGCGCAAGCAATTGCTCAAGCTGATTGCCGCCGAGGCCGACCGCGCCCGCCAGGGCGAAACGGCGTATATCATCTTGAAAGTGAACTCGCTGGAAGACCCCGGCATGATAGCGGCGCTCTACGACGCCAGCCAGGCCGGGGTGCGCATCGAGCTGCTCATCAGGGGCATTGGCTGCCTGGTGCCCGGCCAGCCCGGCCTGAGCGAAACCATTACGCAGCGCGGCCTGCTCGACCGGAATCTGGAGCACAGCCGCATCTACGTCTTTGGCAACGGCGGCGAAGAAAAAGTGTACGTGTCGTCGGCCGATTGGATGACGCGCAACCTCGACCGCCGCGTGGAAGCTGCCTTCCCGCTCCTCGACGAAGCCCTGCGTGCCGAAGTGCGCCACCTGCTCGACCTGGAGCGCCAGGACAACGTGAAGGCCCGCGACTTCGACATCTACCTCTGCTGCTGGGTAGAAGGCGAGCCGCCGGTGCGGGCGCAGGAGGCGCAGTACCAGTACCTCAAAAAGCTTGCGGCCCGCCGCTCCGCCAAGCCCCGGCCCGCCCGCGAGAAATCCCTACCCCCCTCGCGGCCCAAGAAGGGGTAGGCT
>CALMOO010000171.1 GCA_937871705.1 uncultured Hymenobacter sp. | reverse complement strand
AGTTTTGCGGCTGACCACGGCAAACATGGCTCCGTCGGCGGGGCGGGTATAGATGGCCACGCCCATGGGCATGCGCTCGCCGGCCGCATCGCCCACGAATACGTCGAGGTTGCCGTGGTCTAGGGGGTGCATATCGGGGAGGCGGAAGGCCCGTAGCTTGCCCGTTTCGCGCTCCGTGACGAGGGCAAAATCAGTGGGCTGGCCCCCGAGCCGAAGCCCGTAGGCTAGGTCCACGTTGTTGGGGCGCTTGAGGCCGTGCACGGTTTTGCTGGGCACCTCTTTGCCTTGTAAGTCAAACACGTAGAGGCCGCCGTCCGAGTCTTTGTCGGTGCCAATAACCAGGCTTTGCGCCGGGTCATGAGGGTTGACCCAGATGGCGGGGTCGTCGGTGTCGTAGCGCACGGGCTCGGTCACGACGACGGGCTGTACCACGCCGGGGCCCGTATTGGTGCCAGCCGCAAAGGCGCCCTTCACAGCTTGGGCCGAATGGGTGCACTGGGTGCCCAGCAGGGCGGTGGCGAGCACGCCGGCCAGGGCCGAGAGGCGAAATGCAGGAGAAACAGGCATGTGATTAATAGCTTAGTTTTTAGTCCTACCCCCTCTACTGCTGGTTGCCCGTGCCATCGGCCTGGTAGGCCCCGGCGTCGGAGCCCGGCAGGCTGACAGTGGGCGTAAATAGGCCGCCCACGCTGAGGCCACTCACCGCATTGAGCGGCGAGAACGTGGTAAAGCCTTTGCCCATAGCCGGCGAGGTAGCTTGCAGGCGCAAGGCGCCGCTGCCCTTCAGAAAGTTGGTCCACTGAATAGTCGTGCTCGGGGCGGCCGTGGTGCCGGCGGCCGTAGTCAGGTCAGTGGCCAGAAATTTGGGGTCGTTGGCGTCGGCCGCGCCGCGCGTGTCGTTGGGCTGGTTGGCCGTGACGGAGCCCGCCGTGGCAGCGTTGAATTCGGCCACCTGGCCAGCAGTGCTGCCATAGTAATACTGGTTGTTATACTTGATTTTAGTGAGGTCGGGCTGGTCATCGGAACGCATGCGCAGGCCGAAGCGGCAGTTAACAATCAGGTTGTTATAAACCAGACCAGCGGCCTGCACCTCGTAGTTGATGGAGCCGCCGCGGCCGGCCTTGGTTTGGCGGTAGCCACAGTTGAGGTAGGTATTATTATACGTGTTGACGTTGGCCTGCACCGGCGCAGCGGCCACCGAGGCCACCTTTGAGCCGTTGGTGGCCGCGCCCACAAAGGTGTTGTAGGCAATGTCGCCCACGCTGCCGGCCTTCACGTTGAGGCTCTCGCCACCGGCCTTGCCCGTTTTCTCGAAGCGATTGCGCATCACGCTGAACTTACAGCTTTGCAGGCGAATAAAATCGTCGACCGAGCCGTGCAGGTAGGAGTCTTCCAGCACAAACACGGCATTAGGCTTTTTGGCTAGCATCGAGATGCCGTACTTGGCATCGCCGGCCGAGTAGCCGGTGGGCGCGTTGGCGCCGTAGGCGCCGCCCACGTAGCCAATGTCGGTCCAGCGCAGCACCAGCAGCGAGGCGCCATCGGCGTTGATGCCGCCCCAGTAGCCCTTAAACGCCGGGTCGCTGGCCACGCTCTGTACTGCCGCGGGGTCGCCCTTGAGGTTGTCGCTGATGGTCATCACCACCGGCGCCGCCTTGGTGCCCAGGCTCAGCAGCGCGCCGTTTACCACAAAGCCAGGGTTGTTGGTGGCCTGCCCAAATGTGCCGGGCGACTTGGGGTTGCCCACCACCAAAATCTTCACGCCTGCCTGTATCAGCAGCGTATCACCTTCGTTAACAGTCACGTCCGATACCATGTAGTACGGCTTGTCGCGGCCCGCGATGGTACCCTTGATGGGGCTTTTCAGCGTGTCGCCGCTAAAGCTCTGCCCCACCGATACGCTAGGCGCGGCCACGTAGATTTCTTCTTTGCACGAGCTGAGTAGGGTTCCTACCCCCATCAAAAGCACGAAGGCCGACGCACTAAACAAGGAAACAGGAGTACGCATGAGCGCGGGATAAAATAAGAATTTGATGAGCAATGCGCTGGCTTATAAGCGGAAACGCAACCCCGCCAGGTAGTAAGCACGGTAGGTTTGGTTCACGACGTTCACGCGGTCTGCGCGGTCCTGGTAGGGGTAGGAAGCCACCGCGGGGGCGCCCGGCACGGCTGGCGCGCCGGGCGCCAGAATATCAACCTGGTAGGGCGTATTAAGCAGGTTTTGCACCTTGATGTAAGCCGTCAGGCCGAAGCGCTTGTCGGCTTTGGTGAGGCGCTTCTCGGCCGAAAAATCGAGCTGCGACTGTGCCCGCTGCCAGTAGTCGAGGCCCAGAAACTGGCCCACCTGCACGATGCGGGCGCCGGTATACACGTAGGCGAGTTGCATTTCCAGGCCAGTACGCGGGTTCTTGTAGAGCAGCGAGGCGTTGGCCACGTGCTTCGACTGGCCTTGCAGGGGGCGTTTTTGCGGCACGCTGGTGCGCGGGTCTTCGGCGGTGGCGCTGCGGCCTTTGTTGGTGGTAATGTCTGACACCGTGAAGGTGTAGTTGGTGGCCAGGCCAAACGCGCCTAAGTACTTCACACCTACCCACTCAAAGCCGTAGTTGGTGGCCGTGCCGAAGTTGTTGGGCTGGTACACAGTCACGGTGGTGTTGGGCAGCGTGACGAGGCCGTACTCAATCGGGTTCTTAATGTTTTTATAAAAGGCGCCCAGCATCACCTGGTCGTTGCCGGCTCCGAAAAACTCGTAGCGCAGGTCGAAGTTGGCTGCCTTGGTGTGCAGCAGGTAAGGGTTGCCGGCTTCGGCGTACACGTTGCTTTCGCTCACGCTGCCCGAGTTGTTGTGGGGCGTCAGCTCAAAAAAGCTGGGCCGGCTGATGGACGAGAAGTACGAGGCGCGCAGGTTCTGGCGCCCGTCGAGGGCGTAGCGCAGGTGCAGGCTAGGCAGCACATCGGGGTACTTCTGGTAGCCGCGGTTGGCGGCTTCGGTGGCGGGTAGGCTCGTCACGTAGGCCTGGTTGGTGTACTCGGTGCGCACGCCGCCGAGCACCTCCCACGGGCCCCGGCCGAAGCGCAGCTGGCCGTAGCCAGCCGCTACTTTCTCGGTGGCCGTGTAGTTGTTGGTGCCTACATAGATGCCCAGCGGGTTGAATACCGTGTAGGCTTCCGAATTAATATCGCTCTCATTAGTAGCTGGTTGGCCCGAAGGCCGCAACTGGTACGAGAGGTAGCGGTTGGTGCGGTCCTTGTCGCGGTAGAGGCCGCCGGCCGACAAGTCGAGGCCCTCGGCTAGGGTATACTTCAGGTTGAGGTACACGGCTTTATCCTGGTCGGTGTTGTCGAGCCAGGTGCGGCTGGTGTTCTGGTAGTAGTTGCCCGAGGCCGTGAGCTTCAGGTCTTGCTCGGTCACGTCGGGCAGGTTGTTAGTGGCCCGCGAATACACCAGCGACCAGCTCGCCAAAAGGCGGTCCGTGAGCTGGTGCTCGCCCTGCAAGGTGGCATTGGCAATGCCCTGGCGCTGGTAGCGCGAGCGCAGCAGCCGGTCTACGTCGGGCCGGGCGGTGCCCTTGTAGGTAGTGTCGGTTTCGGCGCGGGCCTGGTTTTCGTTGAGCTGCAGATACACGCCATAGAAGCGCAGCGTGTTTCTGGTATCGAGGCGGTAGTCGAGCTTGGCATTGAGGCCCAGGCGCTGCTGCTGGGTCGAGTACTGCTGCACGTGCAAGGTGCGCAGCACTGGGTAGTTGGCCTGGTTGATGCCGGTTTCGTAGAAGTAGCCGTTCGAGCCGCGGGTCTGGGCCTGGTACGAGCCAGCCAGCAGCACGCCCAGGCGCTGGTCGCGGCCGTAGCGGCTGCCGAAGGTGAGGTTGCCCAGCAGGTTAGGCAGTGGGGCTTTATGCGTAAAATTGGCCCACGGAAAGTCGCTGGGCTGGGCCTGGTAAGCCGCACCGTTGCGCTCGCCGGGCGATTGCTTATTGATTTGCCCACCAGCAAAACCCAGGAAGGAGCGGTCCAGAAACAGCTGGCCGTAGCCCGTGCCCAGCTGCCCCGTGAGGGTGCGTCCG
>CALMOO010000170.1 GCA_937871705.1 uncultured Hymenobacter sp. | reverse complement strand
TCGCGCCCGCCCTCACTGACCGCGCCCGGCTTAAGGCGGCAGTGGAAGCGGCTGGCTACCAGGTGGCCGAGACGGCGGCCCCTACCCCCCTTCACCAGCCGCGAGCCGAGGCCAGCGATGAGGAGCTGGCTGCTCGCAAGGCGCTGGCTTATCAGCAGTTGCGGCACCGCTTTGGGGTGGCGGCTGGGCTGGCGGCCGTTATTATGCCTCTGAGTATGCTCATGCTGTGGCCGGCTTTCATGCACCGCGTGGCCGAGCCGATGCTTAACTACGGGCTGCTGCTACTCACGCTGCCGGTACTGCTTTACAGCGGGCGCGAGTTCTACGTGGCGGCCTGGAACGGCCTGCGCCACCGCACAGCCAGCATGGACACGCTGATTGCCGTGGGCACGGGCGCGGCGTTTTTGTTTAGCCTCGTGGCTACGCTGGCCCCGCAGGCGCTGCGGCAGCACGGCATCGCGCCGGTAGTCTATTACGATACTACGGCCACCATTATCGCGCTTATTCTACTGGGTAAAGTGCTGGAAGCTCGTGCTAAAGTGCGAACCTCGGCGGCGCTGAAGGCGCTACTGGGCCTACAAGCCAAAACCGCCCGCGTAGTGCGCTCCGATGGCCGCGAGGCCGACGTGCCCGTGGCCGACCTGCGGCCCGGCGACGTGGTGGCGGTGCGCCCCGGCGAAAAAGTCGCCACCGATGGCCAACTTATCGAAGGCCACTCGGCCCTCGATGAAAGTATGCTCACCGGCGAGAGCTTGCCCGTAGATAAAACCCTTGGCGACCAAGTATTTGGAGCTACTATTAATAAAACGGGGGCCTTTCGCTTCCGCGTGACCAAGGTGGGGGCAGACACGGTGCTGGCCCAGATAGTGCAGCTCGTGAGCGATGCCCAGGGCAGCCGGGCGCCCATTCAGCGGCTGGCCGATAAGGTGAGCGGCATCTTCGTGCCCACGGTTATCGGGCTGGCGGTGCTCACGTTTGGGCTGTGGTATGCCCTGGCGCCGGTCGATTCACGGTTGGCGCTGGCGCTCACGGCATTTGTGTCGGTGCTGATTATTGCCTGCCCGTGCGCGCTAGGGCTGGCCACGCCTACCGCTATTATGGTGGGCACAGGCAAGGGCGCCGAATATGGCATTCTGATTCGCAACGCCGAAGCCCTTGAAAAAGCCTACCGGGTCGATACCGTGCTGCTCGACAAAACCGGCACCATCACCCGCGGCGAGCCCGCCCTCACCGATTTCCTACCCCTGCCCGGCTACCAAGCCGCCGACCTCCTACCCCTACTAGCCGCTGTGGAGCGCCAGAGCGAGCACCCGCTGGCCACCGCTGTGGTTCGCTACGCCGACGGCCTGCGCCTGCCCGCTGTTACGGCAACGGGCTTCCGGGCGCTGGCGGGCCAGGGCGCAGCGGCCACCGTGCAGGGCCGCGCCGTGCTGCTCGGCAATGAAGGCTTGCTGCGCGCCAACGGCATTGCCCTACCCCCCCTGGCGCAGCAAACCGCGGCCAGCCTGCTGGCCCAGGCCAAAACGGTGCTTTTTGCCGCTCTCGATGGCCAGGTGGCTGCCGTGCTGGGCCTGGCCGATGCGGTGCGCCCGACCTCGGCTGCGGCCATTAAGGCGCTGCAAACCCAAGGCCTGGAAGTAGTGATGATGACGGGCGACAACCCTCAAACCGCCGCCGAAGTGGCTCGCCAAATGGGCATCGCGCGCTATTTTGCCGGGGTACTGCCGCAAGACAAAGCCAGCAAAGTGCAGGCCCTGCAAGCAGAAGGCCGCACCGTGGCCATGGTCGGCGATGGCATTAATGATGCGCCCGCCCTGGCGCTGGCCGACGTGGGCTTGGCCATGGGCACCGGCACCGACGTGGCCCTTGAAGCCGCCGCCATCACCCTGATGCGGGCCGACTTGCAGGGGGTAGCGACGGCCATCGCGCTCTCGCGCCAAACCATGCGCACCATTCGCCAAAACCTGTTTTTTGCTTTCATCTACAACGTAGTAGGTATTCCGGTCGCGGCGGGGCTGCTTTATCCGCTCACGGGCTGGCTGCTTTCGCCCATGCTGGCGGCGGGCGCCATGGCGCTCAGCTCGGTGTCGGTGCTGACTAACTCGCTGCGGCTGCGCGGGTTTCGGCCCGTGAAGTAGCTGCTACCACGTACCAAAACTGCGGTAAGCAACTGGCGCATTTGGCTACTATGTATGGCCAATGAGCTCACCAACTGCTAGTTGTATTCTAACGCTATCAGGGAGAAGTGTTCAATTAAGCACAAGAATAGCTCTCATCTGGCACAGTCTACAAAAAGGTACTGAATTGAACGTATCTAATAAATGTCTTTAAATTAAGTAGTACGATAAAGAGTGGATTTTCTGGATATTTTCCTAATTTGAGACATCATTTCCTAAAATTACGCACTGTGGTATAAGATACACTCAAGAGCAATTCATTGTTGTTCTATCATTTAACTATGTAATTTATTTTTGGCAAAAAGCTTGTAAAGGAAGGATTGTCCAAGTATCTAATTCCTCCTTATGCATTCTAAACTTCTACAATTCCGGGCCGCGCTGCTCACTCTTTTATTTGCTACCCTCGTAGTAGCGCCTAGCGCGGCCCAGGTGCAGTACGCTTCGCATGTTGTTAACTCCTATAGTGTGTCGCAAGAGCCCCAAGCCGTTGATGGCTCGGCGACTACGGCAGCTACCCTAGTAACGCCGCTCATTGGCAACTCGATGCTGCGGGTAGGTTTCCCGTCTACGGCGCCTAGCGGCTCGCCAGCGGGCTTGCTTATTCAGCCGAACAGCAATATCAATGTGGGCTTGCTCAATAACATTATTGTTAGCACGTATATGAAAACGAGCGCGGGAACGTCGATGATGGAAAGCTTTCCATTGAACCAACTGCTGACGTTGAACTTGCAGAGCTCGAGCCCCACGGTGGTTTCCTTCACGCCGAAGCGCTATTTCAACCAGATAGAACTGTCGGTAGGCGGGCTGCTGAATGCCGGGATGAGCGTGGATTTCTTCACGGCGTTTGCCGGAGTATCTCCGTTGCCGGTGGTGCTGACGGCCTTTCAGGGCAAAGTAACGGCTGGTGGCGTAGCCCTGACGTGGGAAACGGCGTCGGAGCGCAATACCGACCACTTTGTAGTAGAGCGTGCCAGCGGCTCGCCAGCTGATTTTCAAGCCTTAGGCCAGGTGCAGAGCGGCGGCAACAGCACCCAGGCGCTGCACTACCAGTTTGTGGATGCCATGCCCAGCGGGCTTAACTACTACCGCCTGCGCCAAGTAGACCTTAATGGCGAGGAAACCTTTAGCCCGGTAGTGGCCGTGAAAGCCAGCCAAACGAGCACCGGCCTGGTTGCCTACCCCAGCCCCGCCACCGAAACGCTGACCATAGCTGGTCCGGTAGGCGCCCACGTGGGCGTGTTTGACCAGCTGGGCCGGCAGGTGCAGCAAACGCAGCTTTCATTTGCCCAGGGGCAGCAGCTGGATGTTCGTAGCCTGCCCAATGGGGTTTATTATCTACAAAACACCGCTACCGGCGAACGCACGAAGTTTGTCAAAGCGGGCGGCCTACGAGAGTAGCCGCACCTACCCTGGCAGCATCGGGTCAACCCTGACCTAGCCTTTCGCACGCTACCCCCCGCCCGGGGGCCGGAGTGCTACCCCGAACCGCTAGCGCCCGCCGCCCAGGTGGCCCCATAGCTCTTACCCTAGCGGGTGGCTATGGGGCCACCTGGGCGGTTAGCTGTTTACTTCGCGCCGTGACTGCACGCGCTTCCTTCTTCTCACCCAGGCTAGTACGGGCCCTGTCTACTGCTCCCACCATTTGGTTTGGGGTGCGCTGGCTGCTGCTGGCCAGCCTGGTAGGCGCTATGGCGGGCACTGCTTCGGCCGGTTTTCTGGTGTCGCTCGAGTGGGTGACGCGCTGGCGCGAAGCCCACCCCTGGGCGCTGGCACTACTGCCGGTAGGCGGCTTGGTGGTGGGCCTGGCCTATTATAAGCTCGGCAACCGGGTTGTAAAAGGTAATAACTTGATACTCGACGAACTACACCGCCCGAGCGCAACCATTCCGCTGCGACTAGTGCCGCTGGTGCTGGGCGGCACGCTGGTAACGCACCTCGGCGGCGGGTCGGCGGGGCGCGAGGGCACTGCCGTGCAAATGGGCGCCGCGCTGGCCGACCAGCTCGCCCGCTGGCTGCCCCGGCGCGAGCGTCGGCTGCTGCTCATTGCGGGCATGAGCGCGGGGTTTGCCTCAGTATTTGGCACACCGCTGGCGGGGGCCGTGTTTGGGCTGGAGGTTTTTTTATTGGGCTCAGTGCGCTACGAAGCCATTTTGCCGAGCTTTCTGGCGGCCGTGGTGGCCGATGTCGTGACGCGGGCCTGGGGGGTAGGCCACACCGCCTATCCCGAGTTGGCCGCGCTACCACTTACGGCCGCCGGACTAGGCGCCACGCTGCTGGCCGGGGTGCTTTTTGGCTTAACTGCTCGGGTATTTGCGACGCTTACGCACGGCATAACGCAGCTTTTTGGGCGGCTGCCCTACCCCCCGCTACGGCCGGTGGTGGGCGGGGTGCTGGTGGCGGCCACCATGTGGGCGCTGGGCACTATGCGCTACGCGGGGCTGGGCGTGCCCGTCATCGTAGAGGCGTTTCAGCACCAGCTCAGCGCCCAGGATTTTACGCTCAAGCTGCTGCTCACGGCCCTTACGCTCGGCGCGGGCTTCAAGGGCGGCGAGGTAACGCCGCTGTTCTTTATTGGCGCCACGCTGGGCAGCGCGCTGGCTGGGCTGCTACCCCTACCCGTGGCGCTGCTGGCAGGTATGGGCTTCGTGGGCGTGTTTGCGGGCGCGGCTAATACGCCACTGGCTTGCCTGCTGATGGGCCTGGAGCTATTTGGCACCCACGCGGGCATCTACCTGGGGCTGGCCTGCGTAATGGCCTACCTGTGCTCAGGCCACCACGGCATCTACGCCTCGCAGGTAGTGGGGCAGGCCAAGCACCCACTATGGGGCCGCCAAGCCGGCCGGCGCCTGGGAGAGCTCTGATTAGCAATTATAAATGAGCAATTACTAGTTGGCCCTGTGCTAAACTTGCGGCTGGGCTGTTCAAAGCTCTT
>CALMOO010000169.1 GCA_937871705.1 uncultured Hymenobacter sp. | reverse complement strand
GACTTGTACTACCGCCTCTCGGTGGTAGTGGTGCCGGTGCCATCGCTCAACGCTCGCCACTCCGACATACCGGCCTTGGTGCAGTATTTCGGGCAATACTTCGCGGCCAAGCTTAAGCAGCGCCCGCTGCAAGTCAGCCCCGAAGCTATGCAGGCCTTGGAGCGCTACCCCTGGCCCGGCAATGTGCGCGAGCTGAAAAACGTGCTGGAACGCGCCGCCATCCTGACGCCGCCCGGCCACCCGCTGGCCGTGGCCGACCTGCCCGCCGAGGTGCAACTCGCCGCCGCGCCTGGCCCCGGCGCTAGCCTGGCCGCCGAAGACGAGCGCAGCCTGCGCAACGCCGAGCGCCTGCACATTCGCCGCATCCTGCACGAAGCCAACGGCAACAAGACCGAAACCGCCCGCATCCTGGGCATCGGCGTGACGACGCTCTACCGCAAGATTCAGGAATACGGACTGGGGTAGGTGGTGAGGCGTGCTTGGTGATGCTCTATTTCAGGGTATTAAGCGCGCAGCTGAGGACCAGCACCTTGACGTGCGCTGACTCCATAAAATCCTGCCAGGGGTCCTCAATGGGCTGTTGCACCAAGTTTAGGACCCAAGGCAGGGGTAGGCGCCGGGCTGTGGTTGCCCGACCTCTCGCCCCAGGTCGCCCTGGGGCGAGAGGTCGGGGCCTGAGCCACTGGCCTTCACCGATTCGGCGGGCTTGCTGTCGCCTTCGAGCTGGCGCGCCAGCTTCTCCTTCTTTTTCAAAACAGTAGACTACCCTACCAAAATGGTAGGGCAGCTTCTCGAATACTAGCATCTTCTGCTCACTAATACCAATCGCTACCCCCTCAATATCAGCATATTGCGAGCGGTACTCGTCATACCTGCAGGTTTTGGCGCAGGGCTTGCCACAAGTGGCCCGAGCTTCTCAGCAGTCCGGCAGTTGGTCGAATTGCAGCTGGTTCTGCCCTGGTCGTTAGCCCGCCAGGGCGGAGCCTCAAGCGGCAGCTCCTTAACGCCTTGTAACTATGGACTCTGCCCAAACTGCGGACCTACTGGCCGCCCACTTCCCCGAACTTGCCGATGAGCTGCGGACGCCTGCCCGGCAGGCCAGCGTGCCCAAGCAGCTCGCCTGCTTTGCCGCCTACACCCACGCCGCTGCTGTGGCAGGCGAGCTGCCTCACCTAAAACGCTGCTTTACCGTAGCCAACGGGCTGCTGCAGCTCGGCGATGCTAGCCTGGCCAACGCGTTCACGACGAGCTACTTGCACTGCCTGCACCTCGACGACACGGCTCACCACGGCCAGCTGGTGCGCCAGTGCATGCCCAGCCCCCTCTTCAGCGCCTACGCGCGCTTGCACCGCGCCATGCTCCCTTAATAAAGCCTCCAGCCTGCCACAAGCGCCCCACCTTGGCCGAATAATCTGGCTAGGGTGGGGCGCTTTTTATGGGCCCGAGTGGGCTACCGCGCAATGGCGTGCGGCGGCAGGTCGCCGTTGAACTCGCCGTGGCGCTGCCACAGCTCGTAGGCCGCTACCGAGAGACGCTCGGCCATGAAAGCGCGCATGCTGTAGCCGCGCCATTCGAGGCAGGCGCGCAGAAACTTAGGCTCGGCCTGACTGGCAATGAAGCCACGGGCCAGCACTTCGGCGCGGTGCGGAAGGGGTAGCTCGTCGAGCCAGCTGTAAAAGTCGGTGGCGGTGAGCTGAAGCCGGCCAGCCTGCGCATAGTAGGCGCGGGCCGCGGTCGTGATTTGGGCAAGTAAATCGGGCATGGGGGTAGTAAACGTGCGCATTGCGCTTCGCCAAGCCTGTGCCAACGCCACCCAAACCTGCCAGCCACAGCTGCAGGCCCATTTCGGGCCACTAGAGACCCTATCGTTTTGAGAAGCACCCTACCAAAACGATAGGGTTGGTCGCCGGCCCTACCCTCAGCCGGAAGTTACTATACAAATTTTAATAACTGAAAATCTTGTAGTTACGCACTTATATGCTAGCGAAGCGAAAAATGGATTGCCCTTAGCTAAGCCTAGCTCAACACTATTCAACCAACGCCTTTCCGCTATGGCTCCTGCCCTCCTGATTCCGATTTTAACTACCGTTGGGGTGGCCTGCTTCTGGCTCTTTTATCGCTCGGTCGACTTCTTCGAAAACATCTAATTCCGCTTCTGCACCATGATGCTTGCCCTGCTGCTGCTCTCGCTGGCCACGTTCGGCTATCTCTGCTACGTGCTGCTTAAACCAGAGAATTTCTAATTGCTCCGTTGCTCATTGTCTATTGCTTGCTTTTGCTTTTTGGCTATGCATATGATTTATAGTCAATACAATAAATATCAAACAACGAAGACGAGCACTGAAAAATACCTTACCCATGACTAAAGAACTTCTCGGCATCGGGGTCATTTTCGGCTCGACGGTGCTACTGGCTATTCCGCTGGGGCGCTACTTGGCCACTATCTACCGGGGCGACCGGAGCTGGTCCGACTTCCTAGCGCCGTTCGAGCGCCTGCTATTTCGCCTCGGCGGCATCGATGCTACTCGCACCATGACCTGGCAGCAGCACCTAGTGGCGCTGCTCACCATCAACCTGGTGTGGTTTTTTTGGGCCATGCTCGTGCTCTGCACCCAGGGTTCCCTACCCCTCAACCCCGACCACAACCCCAGCATGTCGCCCGACCAGGCGTTCAACACGGCCATCTCGTTTTTGGTTAACTGCAACTTGCAGCACTACTCGGGCGAGTCGGGCGCCACGTACTTTTCGCAGGTTTTCTGCCTGATGTTCTTGCAGTTCGTGACGGCCGCTACTGGCATGGCCGCCTGCGTGGTCGTGTTCAACGCCCTGCGCGAGGGCACCACCGAAAAGCTCGGCAACTTCTACGATTACTTCCTCAAGAGCATCACCCGCGTGCTCCTACCCCTCTCGCTGGTGCTGGCCCTGGCGCTGGTGTTCCAAGGCACGCCCATGAACTGGGCGGCCAAAGCGCCCATCGTGACCGTGCAGGGCGACTCCCTGAACGTGAGCCGCGGCCCGGCCGCCGCGCTCATCGGCATCAAGCAAATGGGCACGAATGGCGGTGGCTTCTTTGGCGTCAACTCGGCCCACCCGCTCGAAAACCCCACCTACCTCACCAACGCGCTGGAGAATGGCGCTATCGTGCTCATTCCCATTTCCATGGCGCTGGCCTTTGGCTTCTACCTGCGCCGGCCACGGCTGGGCTGGATGGTGTTTGGAGTGATGACGGCCGGCTACCTCTTGCTGCAGTTGCCCACCGTGTATTTCGAGATGCACGGCAACCCCGCCATTGCCCATCTGGGCGCCAACCAAGCGCTGGGCTCGATGGAGGGCAAGGAAATCCGCCTCGGCGCGCCGGCTTCGGCGCTCTGGGCCATCCAAACCACCGTCACCAGCAACGGCTCAGTCAATGCCATGCACGACTCGCTCACGCCTCTCTCGGGCATGAACACGCTGCTCGGTATGATGACTAACGCCTTCTACGGGGGGGTAGGGGTCGG
>CALMOO010000168.1 GCA_937871705.1 uncultured Hymenobacter sp. | reverse complement strand
GTCCTCCCCTTGACTTTTAACACCGTTCATTTTAGCCCCCCGCTGCTATAAGAGGGCTAAGCAGCAAGGGAGATACGCCAGCACCACTTGCGTGATATTCATACTTTTTAGATTGAATCGTGTTTTTTGCCCCTGCCGGCAGGCGGGACCTTTGTAGAGTTAATCGCACCGGGCAACATACGGCACTGGCCAGCTGATTTCCGGGCTATAGCATGCCCGGCTAGGCAGGCACAACCCGATAGCCCAAGGATGCGGACTCCTATTTAAGCCCCAATCGTCACGAACATGGCAACCGCAGCAGAAACACACGAAATACCCTCCCAACAGCAAGCCAATGGCACGCTCAACACCATGAAGGCGGTGCGACTGCACGAATTCGGTGGCCCGGAAGTGTTGCACTACGAAGATGCCCCTAAGCCACAGTTGCAGGCGGGCGAGGTGCTCGTGCGGGTGCACGCCGTGAGCCTGAATCCCCCCGACTGGTACCTGCGCGACGGGTACAAGATGCTGCCGCCGGAATGGCGGCCGTCGGTGACCATGCCCCTCATTCTGGGCACGGACATCTCGGGAGTTGTGGAAGCCATGGCCCCAGATGTGCAGGGGTTCGCGGTGGGCCAGGAAGTGTTCGGGATGGTGCGCTTTCCGAGCGTGGGCGAAAGCCGGGGGTACACCGAGTACGTAGCCGCACCTGCGACGGACTTGGCCCTCAAACCCGCCAGCCTCGACCACGTGCACGCCGCCGGGGCCGCGATGTCCGGACTCACCGCGTGGCAGTACCTGATTGAGCTGGGGCATACCGCGCCCAACCCGTTTCAGCCGGAGCCGCATCGGCCGGTGCCACTCCACGGCAAGCGCGTGCTCGTGAATGGGGCCGCGGGCGGGGTGGGCCACCTGGCAGTGCAGCTGGCCAAATGGCAAGGCGCCTACGTCATTGCGGTGGCTTCCAATAAGCAAGAGGCGCTGTTGCGCGAGCTTGGGGCCGACGAGTTCATCGACTACACCAAGACCCCGGCTGAAGACGTGGTAAAGGACGTGGACCTCGTCCTCGATACCCTCAGTGGCCCCACCACGAGTCGTTTTCTGCGTGTGTTGAAACCAGGCGGCGCGTTGTTCCCGGTGTTTCTGGGATTCGATGCGGCCGAGCAGGCCGCTCAGCTGGGCATCACGGTTTCGATGGCGCAGGTACGCTCCAGCGGGGCGCAACTGGCGGAACTCGGGCGCTTGCTCGAGACCGGAACGGTTCGGGTGGTTATCGACAGCACGTTTCCGCTGGCCGAGGCACGGCAGGCGCACGAGCGCGCCGCACGGGGGCATATTCAGGGTAAAATAGTGCTCACCGTGGCCTGAGCCTCACTTTTTGCAGATGGACAAGACCAATCACGGTCTTTGTTTACTCAACCTCCGTCCACATGCCGATACCCGATAAATCCGCCGAACGGCACCTGCTCGTCACCGTTCGGAGTCTGCCGCAGCACCGCTCAGCCGTACAAGAGTTTCTGCTCGAACTGGTGGCCCTGGTTCGCCAAGAGCCAGGCTGTTTGTACTACAACATCTTTCAGCAAGCCGAAGAAGCCAATGCCTTCCTGATTGCGGCCGCATGGGCCGACGACGAAGCTGTGGCCGCCCACCCTACGCCCCCGCAGTCCCGCGTGGTGGAGCGGATGCTGCCGCTGCTGGCCGCGCCCATGCAGGTGTTGCCCATTCGGCGGCTGAGCGAGAACGCGGCGTAGCGTCGCCCTAAAGGTCGGCAGCCCGGCGATGCTACGGTTAGTGGACCTGCTTGAATTTCGTACTTTTGCTCCATGGTAAGTGCTGTTGCTCATACGCCCGTCAAGTGGGCTGCGCGGGAGTTGAAGCTGAAAGGCTTCCGGGTGTACGCCGTGGACCGGCCCTGCACGAATGAGCCCCGCTTTACCCGGCGCGACTGTTACAAAGTCATTCTGCTCACGACCAAGGCCCGGCTGCACTACGGCCATCAGAGTTGGGAGCTCGACGGCACCTACCTGCTGTTTTTCAATCCGCATATTCCCTATTCGATGGAAATGCGCGGCGACGTGCGCCACGGCTACATCAGTCTGTTCACGGAGGAGTTCATCACCTCCCTCGACCGGTCGGAAAGCTTACTGCAATCGCCCCTGTTTAAAATTGGCAGTCCGCCGCTCTTCCAGCTTCCCGCGGAGCAAGTGCCCTTCATGAGCGGCATTTTTCAGAAGATGCTGGCCGAGCAGGAAGCCGATTACCCGTTCAAAGGCGAGCTGATTCGCACGTACCTGCAGCTAGCCATTCACGAGGCGTTGCACCTGCAGCCCGCCGAAACGCTGCTGCACCACACGGCAGCGGCTCGCTTGGCCGCTCGGTTTTTGGAAACGCTGGAGCAGCAGTTTCCGGTGGAAAACCCTGAGCAGACGCTGGCGCTGAAAACGGCGCAGGAGTTTGCCGACCGGCTGGCCGTACACGTCAACCACCTCAACAAAGCCGTGAAGGAAATCACCGGCAAGCCCACGAGCGCGCACATTACCGGCCGCATCACCGACGAGGCCAAGGCCCTGCTGCAACACACCACCTGGAGCGTGGCCGAAATTGCCTACTGCCTGGGATTTGCCTACCCCACCTACTTCAACAACTTTTTTAAAAAGCAGACCGGCATCACGCCTCTCGCCTGCCGCCGGGCAGCCTGAGTCCGTTTCGGGCGGCATTTATGGGTTTACCTCTTATGGAACGGAGTGATGGGAATTGCGTCCTGCCAGCCCCCTTCGGCTCGGGCTTCACAGCCGCCGCAACCGCTAGCTAATTTATTAAAGGAAAGAACCTCATTGGCAAGTTTGCCGAGCTATCCTGCTGCTTCGGTCCAAGCGGCAGGCGTTGCAGAAAGCAGCGTTTCCAGCGTGTCCCGGTGGTGGTTGCCCCATTGCTCCATGGTGTCAATCACCGACAGCAGCGACTCTCCCAAGGGCGTGAGGTAATACTCGACTTTGGGGGGCAGCTGCGGGTAGATGGTTTTGCCAATCAGGCCGTGCTGCTCCAACTCATTGAGTTGGAGGTTGAGCACCCGCCGGGTGGCACTGGGAATGGCCCGCTGCAAGTCGCTCGGGCGCTGCACGCTGCGGGCGATGAAGTGCAGCAGCGTGGTTTTCCATTTTCCGTGCAACACTTCCATGGTCAGCACTGCCCCGCAGTCGAGGGTACGTTCTATTTTCTTCTGATACATCGCAGTCGGATAAGGTGCCGCTACCAATGCCGGCGCGGCACAGGGAAGAAAACAGCCCCCCGCGTAAAAGTTATCCCTACGCGAATAAATTTTCCGGGATTGCCGGCCCTACTTCCCGCTCAGACCTTTGCGGCGCCGGCACAGCAGTGCATAGGTAGTGCACCTTAAACAATACACAATGAAAGGGTTAACAAATAAAGTAGCCTTCGTAACGGGCGGCAGCCGGGGGATTGGGGCCGGGATTGTGCGCGTCTTAGCGGCGGAAGGAGTACGCGTGGCCTTTACCTACGTGCGAGGCAAGGAACCCGCCCAGGCGCTGGTTGCTGAGTTGGAGCGAGGAGGCAGCCAGGTAGTGGCGCTGCAGGCGGATACGGCCCAGCCCGCGGAAGTAAGGCAGGCCCTGAGCGCCGCGGTGGCGCATTTTGGCCAACTGGACATTCTGGTCAATAACGCCGGGGTGTTCGTGCACAGCCCGGTTGACGAGGCTGCTCCTGACGAAGTGGCCCTGGCTCACCTGTGGCAGGTAAACGTGTACGGCACCGCTCAGACCGTGCGGGCAGCCGTCGAGTACCTGCCCGCGGGCGGACGAATCATCAATATCGGGTCGGGGTCAAATATCCGCACCCCGTATGCGGGCACCAGCGACTACGCAGCCTCAAAGGGCGCGCTGGCGGCGTACACCCGCGGATGGGCCCGCGACCTGGCCCCGCGCAACATTACCGTCAACAACATCCAGCCCGGCCTGATTGAGACGGACATGACCCCCACCGACCCCGCCACGGTGGCCAGCCTCCTAGAGCCCATTATGCTAGGCCGGTTTGGCAGGGCACAGGAAGTAGGCGACGTGGTCGCTTTCCTGGCCAGCGAAGCCGCAGGCTACATCACCGGTGCCACGTTGAACATTGACGGCGGCTGGTCTGCCTAACGCCCCCTTCCACAGAACATGCGGTCCAACCTCTTTACTTGCTTTGGACAAGTCCGTGGCCTAAATCGGCCAACTTCTCAGCTTAGGCCGGGCTACTATTCACGCTAACTCGCCCACTTAGACGTGCCCAGGCGGGAGCCGATAACATCTCCAGCGTTTAGCGTAATCTTATGTCCGCTTGCTAAAAGCCCCCGTTGGTGAGTAGCCATCGTTAGAATGGGCAGTCTATAAAGCAATAAGGCGGTAAGTCACCGACAAGATTTCGCATTAGTGGTTGGCAGGCTATGCGTAGATGTTTCTAATGGGTACTCGGCCTCATTCCACCCCACCAGTTGGTGTAAAATGGGCAACAACGCCTTGCCCCGGGGGGTAAGGCTGTACTCCACCCGCTGCGCCAGCTCTGCGTGTTCTTTCCTTAAAAC
>CALMOO010000167.1 GCA_937871705.1 uncultured Hymenobacter sp. | reverse complement strand
GGCGCAAAGTTACGGCCGATAGTAACGTGGACTTTGGGAGGCCGCGCCGAAGAAGCGTGCGCGTGAGGTTCGCCCGAGCGGCTTACTTCAAAGGCTGCGCTGCTACCCCCTCCGTTGTCAGCTTCACCGGCTCAATCATCCCTTTGGCATCAAAGTGCATTTCTTCCATGCACACCACACGGTGGTTGCCATCGGGGTCGCCGAGCGGGTGGCGGTGGTACACAATGTACCAGCGGTCGGTGCCGGGCACGTTGATGACCGAGTGGTGGCCCGCGCCGGTGCCCACCTTGGGGTCTTGCGCCAGGATTTTGCCCACCCGCTTAAACGGGCCGAAGGGCGAGTCGCTCACGGCGTAGGCCACCGAGTAGTCAGGGCCAGTCCAGCCGCCTTCGCTCCACATAAAGTAGTACTTGCCCTGGCGGCGAAACATCAGCGGGCCTTCGACATAGCCCTGCGGCGTGATGGACTTGAACACCTTGCCATCGGCCATAGGCAGAAAGCCCGTAAAATCGTCCTTGAGGCGCGCAATGTTGCAGTGCTGCCAGCCGCCGTAAATGAGGTAGTATTTGCCATCGCCGTCCTTGAACACAAACTGGTCGATGGGCTGGGCCTCATTCTCGATAGTACCCACCAGCGGATGCCCTAGGTAGTCTTTGAATGGGCCCGCTGGGCTGTCGGCCACGGCCACGCCGATGCCTCCAGGTGGCTCGTTGGGCTTTTCGGGGTGGTAGTCATTGGCCCCGAAGAAGAGGTAGTACTTACCGCCTTTGGCCACGATGGCGGGGGCCCACATGGCCCGGTGCGCCCACTTCACGCGAGTTGTGTCGAGGATGCGGGCGTGCTTAGTCCAGGTAATGAGGTCGGGCGAAGAGAAGGCGTCGAGGTACACTTGCTGCTCATAAGGAGCCGAATACGTGGGGTAAATCCAGTACTGCTTGCCGAAAATGGCGGCGTCTGGGTCGGCGTACCAACCCGGAAATAACGGGTTACCCGAACGAGCCGGTTTGGATTGCGCCCACGTGTTGAGGCTGGCAGCCAGAAGAATAGCTGCTACCAAAGGAGTTTTCATGCGGAATATTTACCTGAAAAGGGCTAGAACTGAAAGTAAATAAACGGCTGAATTTCTGCCGACTCCACTTGGATAACCAGCCAGATAACTACCGTCACCACCACGGCCTGCGTGACGACCAAACGGCGGGCCAGCGCGCCCGCCAGCTGAAAGGTGAATCCATCGGGCAAAAAGTGCAGCATGTAGCCCAGCGCCATCAGCGCAAACACCGGCCGCAAGCTAGCCACCACGGCCGGAAGCAAATCGGGCCGTAAGGCGGGCGTGATTCGCTAAAGTAGGCAATGCGGGTTTTGCTGCCAGCGGCCTTGGTTTAGTGCAGCGCTGCCAGGAAGCTGTCGAGGCCGGGAAGGTTAGGTACTGCCAGTGCCTTTGCTTCTTCGGGTTCGTTGGGAGAGGTAGGCGCGGCTGGTTGGGGCCGTTGCGGACCGGCCGAGCCATTGGGAGGAGGTAGGGCTAGCTTGGCTACGGCCCGCGGTGCTTGCGTAGCACATCAGCCAGCCGCCGCACCGGGCGTAGCTCCACGCCGCCCACGGGTAGCCCTGGTTTTAGCAACGAAAGCAGGCCCAGCAGGTCTATTGTGAGCAAAACCAAAACGGGTTTTGCGAACGCGACGAATTCATTCTCCGGCCAGTAACTAGTACAAAGTTACACTCGCCATCCAGCCGAAATAAAGCCCAAAATAGCTTGATAATCTGTATGCTACTTAGGTAGCTAAAGTCTAACGAGTGACACCATACAAAAAAAGAGCGACTTAGAAAAGCCGCTCTTTTTTGTTTAAGAAATCGCTCTGACCGGGGCGGCGCCTTACCAGAACAATCTAAAATCCGCCCTTATCGAGGTTTAAATCCTCCTTAGGTGCGGCGCCCATGAAGGGGTAGGGATACTCCGTGGGCGGGTTAAACGTCTCTTTAATAGCCCGCGGCGATACCCAACGCTGCAAGTTGAGCAGCGAGCCGGCCTTGTCGTTGGTGCCCGAGGCGCGGGCGCCGCCGAATGGCTGCTGGCCTACCACGGCACCCGTCGGCTTGTCGTTGATGTAGAAGTTGCCGGCCGCGTTCACCAGCTTCTTGGTAGCCAGGTCGATGGCGTAGCGGTCTTGCGAGAAGATGGCGCCGGTCAGGGCGTAGGGCGAGGTCGAGTCCACCAATTCCAGCGTCGCTTCAAACGCGTTGGCATCGTACACGTGCACCGTCACAACGGGCCCAAACAGTTCCTCGCACATCGTCACGTACTTCGGGTCTTTGGCCACAATCACGGTCGGCTCCACGAAGTAGCCCTTCGATTTGTCGTAGCCGCCGCCGGCCACAATCTCGGCCTCTGGGTCTTGCTTGGCCTGGTCGATGTAGCGCGCTAGCTTGGCCAACCTGCCTTCCGAGATAACGGCGTTGATGAAATTGCCGAAGTCCTCCACGTCGCCCATCTTCATCGACGCTAAGTCCTGCTTCACGTAGCCCAATATTTCATCAGCCAGATTACTAGGCAAATACACCCGCGAGGCCGCCGAGCACTTCTGCCCCTGGTACTCAAACGCGCCTCGCGAAATAGCCGTGGCCACCGCCTTGGCGTGGGCCGACGGATGCGCCACGATGAAGTCCTTACCCCCCGTTTCGCCCACGATGCGGGGGTAGGACTTGTACTTGTGAATGTTCTGGCCAATGGTCTGCCAGATGGTTTGGAACACCTTGGTCGAGCCCGTGAAGTGGATGCCCGCAAAGTCGCGGTGATTGAAAATCACGTCGCCGGCCACCGGCCCATCCACATAAATCAGGTTGATAACGCCGGCCGGTACGCCCGCTTCTTGAAACAGCTCCATCAGCACCTGTGCCGAATAAATCTGGGGGTAGGCGGGCTTCCACACGATGACGTTGCCCATCAGCGCGGCCGAAACCGGCAGGTTGGCAGCAATGGAGGTGAAGTTGAACGGCGTGAGCGCAAACACAAAGCCTTCGAGCGGGCGGTGCTCGAGCCGGTTCCACATGCCCGGCGACGAGATAGGCTGCTGCGCATAGATTTCCTGCATAAAATGCACGTTAAAGCGCAGAAAATCAATCAGCTCGCACGCCGCGTCAATCTCGGCCTGAAACGCATTCTTGCTCTGGCCCAGCATGGTAGCCGCGTTGAGGCGCGCCCGGTAGGGCCCCGCCAGCAGCTCGGCCGCTTTCAAGAAAATAGCTGCGCGCTCGACCCACGGCAGTGCCGCCCAGGCCGGGTGGGCCGCCAGCGCAGCATCAATGGCCTGCGTCACGTGGCTCGCCCCGCCTTCGTGAAACTGGCCCAGCACGTGCTGGTGGTCGTGGGGCGGGGTGATAGTGATGGTGTGGCC
>CALMOO010000166.1:4057-4718 GCA_937871705.1 uncultured Hymenobacter sp. | reverse complement strand
CGGGAACGGCGCGTTGTAGTTGATGCCGTTCTGAGTCTTGGCACCCGCCCAAAAGGAAGCGGCCCCGGCTTCGAGGGCTAGGGCTTTAATAGCGGCAACGAGTTGGAGGTAGGTCATTGTTTAACTTTTGAGCCGGTTAGTAATTCCTGGCAGACTGTAAGGAGCTTCTCTTGGGTTAGCCACATTTGCTGATTTTGGGCGTGTTTATGCTGGAAGGCAGTTCGCATGTCATCGTACTTAACCTGCCACTGGGCGACCTCCTTCCGCATGTTGTACCACATGAGGAAGGCCCCCAACACGAAGCAGGTAAAGCAGATAAGCGAGAGCGCCAGGATATCCATATCAATCCTTTTTTTGATGAATCAATCGCTGTAGCCGGCGCTGGTAAGCCGAGCGGGCCGCCTCCATCTGGAGCTTGCGCATGATGGTATCGGCGTCCGTTTCGAGCACCCTAGGGTAGTCTAGGACGGCGCCGCCAGCCGCCGAATCCAGGCCGAGAAGCGGCCCGAACCGGGCGCCGAACTCTTCGCACCCCGCTTCATATTCTGCTTCGTCAGGCTCTTCGAGGTCGGACTCGTCGGGGGCGTGCCTAGCCGATAGCTGCGCCAGCTGTTCAAAAAAAAAGTGCAGTCGGCTATCACTTCCGTGCACGGGCTGGCCC
>CALMOO010000166.1:3453-4047 GCA_937871705.1 uncultured Hymenobacter sp. | reverse complement strand
CCGAGAGGCAAGCCGCTACTTTAACCTCGTCAAACTTGCCCCAGGTGAGCTGGGTGCGGTAGAGCGCCAGCAGGTAGGGCCCGTAAAAGATGGCTGGCCGGTCGGGGTGCTGCTCCAGGTAGCTGTGCGCCAGCAAGGTCAGGCCGTAGGGCAGCGTGCCAATGTCGGGTAAGCCCGGCGTAGGCAACAGCGCTAGCACATCGGCCGGGTCACTGGCGAAGGCGAGCAGGTTAGCCAGGTAGCTCACGTCGTAGGCGGCCAGCGCATCCAGCGCGCCGGCTTCGAGGCCGCACAGCACCTCGGCTTGCCGACGGGTATCGCCCGGCTCGGGGGCGTAAAGGGCCACGTACTGGGCGAGCGTCACGTCGGCCCATTTGGTGGGCACGTCGAGCACGCGGTCGAGCAGCGGATTGGCGGTGTTGCGCAGGGTGAGGCGGTAGGGCATTAACCTATTTTCACTAAGCAGACGGAAGAGATGTTTTCCAAGATGCAGACATCGGGTTGGCCCTCCTCCCACCCGATAAGGCTGCAGCTCTGCTCCTCATCAATTGTACAAACAGCCATTTTTGGACTGCCCGAGTTGAGGCGTACCAC
>CALMOO010000166.1:0-3443 GCA_937871705.1 uncultured Hymenobacter sp. | reverse complement strand
GTCTGGTCGTAGGTTGGGTTTCTGGACTCATGAGGCGAAAAGGATTATTGAATAATAGCAGAGAGGGCGCTGCGGCGCTTGTAGTTTGGGGCTGCCAGCTCGAGCATTTCGCGCATGATGAAGTTGTCGCCATCGTCGGGCGAACGGCCCAGCGCGGCTTTCATGGTAGTCTTGGGCACTAGGCGCAATTTTCCGTCGCTGTCGGGCTTCAGTCGCTTCCACTGGGCCAGCTCCTCGGCAATACGGTCCCAGTCCAAGCCAGCGGCTTCGGGGTAGACGAATACCTCGCCGCGCGCCATGCGGGCCGCCATGCGGAAGGCGCACTGGCTTTTCAGGTTGTCGTAGTTCTCTTTGGGCGGCTCCATCCTACCCGTCTTAAGATTACGCACCTTCACAGCAGCCGGGTCGGCAAGCGGCACACTTTGCGCCACGAATGGCACGCAACCGGGAATGAGGTCCACCACGCCGCCGCCTACCCCATCGTCATCTACCACTACTTGGCCAGGCAGTACCCGGTGCTGGCGCATCTTAAGCTTCACGGCATCGGCCACCTGCGGCACCGCGTAGTTTTTGAGCACCGTGCGCTCGACCATCCGAAAGCCCAGCCACCGGTAGATAACGGTCGTATCGCTACCAAAGCGGGCCACATCCACTGTGAGGCAGTGGCGGCCGGCGGCCACCTGGTCATTGAGCAGCAGCTGACTGATGGCATCGTAGCCCACCAGCACAGTAGGGTCGTCATCGTACTCGAAGTTGCCGTCGAGCAGGCGGGCCACGGTCACGGCATCGGAGCGCCGCAGATTGGCCAGGTAGTCTTCGCTGACAAAGGGGTTGTCGGTAGCCAGGCTCACCACAAACGCCTTGTGCGCTTCGAGCCTGCCCTCCACACTGGGCTTGTAGAAATCGGTGTAAATCCAGTTCTTGCTCGGGTTGCACGTAAAGAGCATCTTGGGCACCGTTCGCCACAGGGGCAGCCCATCATCGCCGAGTTCGCCCGTGAGCAGTGAAAAGCGGCCGCGCAGCACACTGACCGCCTTGGGGTGAATCTGCTGCGCCTCGTCTACAAAGGCGCCCGTCAGGTCGTAAGAGCCCAACCGGTCAAATTCGGGGTCGGAAGGTATCCACTTGATTTCACGAAAAAAGACCACGCTCCCGTTGTGGAAGGTGGCCGTCAGGCTAGCAGAATTAAACGAGTATTCGCCCTTAGCTCCCAAGGCGTTCGCCACCTTGAAATAGGTGAGTAGCGTCGTATCTCTGAGCTTCGTCAGCTCCTCTCGGGCCACGAGCCACGCCGAGCCCGGCATGCTGATGGCGGCCATTAATATCCAGGCGTTGCCAATCCAGCTCTTGCCCCCGCGCGCACCACCCCCATACATGACTTCATTGGTCTGCTGGTCACGCAATAGGCGCAAGGCCTTACGTTGCTTGGCGAAGGTCTTAAGCGTCGCTATCATCCTCAGTTACGTCGGTGATGCGGAAGCCCGTAATGCGTTCGCCCTTGCTGGTAATATCCTTGCGCTCAATCAGCTTGCCGTGCATTTTCAGCACTAGCGCCAAAGCTGCATCAGCCGGATACATTTCTACTTGAACCCCCTCTTTGGTATGCTTGAGACTTTTGAGCCGGCCCATTCCTTTGGCTTTGGCCAGCTTCACCAAGTCCAGGTCGGCCTGATAGCCAATTACTGGTTTGCCTTTCACCAACCGAGTCACATCATCACCCCAGCGCTCGACCTCCTGCTCGTCTTCGAAGATTTCCGCCATGAGCTGGGTAATCTTTTGGTCGAAGGGAATGCGCGTCTCTTTTTCAAGCTTATTCTTGCCGATGTAGGCGTGCAACTCCTTGATTTTGGCTTTCTTATGAGTAATAAGAACCGTGACATACTCCTCCCGCTCTTCGTAGGCCTGCACTGGCCGCACCACCATGTAGTCATTGAGGCGGGTAGCAGCAATGTCAGAAACGTGTTTAACTGCCTCATTTGCAGCCATTGCGGCTAATTCAAGGCGCTCGTCAATTTCTTTGCGAACCTCTACATTTCTATACAAACGGCTGCCTTCCTGCGCCGCATACTTAGGCGCATAGCCCGCCCGCCGCGCTGCCTTCGTGGCGTTGCAGTCAATCAGGTATTCATCAATAAAGCGCTGGCGTTTGTCCGTCAGATTCTCGGACTGCTCATCATTCGGGGCCATGCTTCAAAGTTCCCCACCGAGCCCCGCCCTATTGCTATCCGTTGCCGGGCAATGTTGCGCAGCTTAAATAGGCAGCAGCCGGAAGTGCTTGGGGTTGCTGGGCTCCGGCGTCAGCACGAACGTCAGGTGGTCGACCTGGGGGGGCATATCAGCGAAGAGCACCTTAGCAGCCGCAGCGGCTCGGAAGCGCAGCAGCCCCACCCGGTCGGCCCGCCCGAACAGCGAAACACCATCCTTGGCGGGGTCGCCGTGCACCTGCCAGGCCTTCCCCAGTCGGCCAGGCTTGGTGGCGGGCGGCTCGACTAGGCCCACGGTGGTCGAGCTCTTACAAAATAGCCCCGTGGCCAGGGCGTTCAGGTTCGCCATGCCGTCGCGGTAGATGGTGAGAGTAGGCCACTCCCGGCTACTTACGGCGCTGGGCGGGGTTGCCTGGGAGTGTTGGGCGGTCGGTTGGGGAAGGTAGCTGGTAGGTAGCATAAGGCAGAAATCAGGCGGAAGTGATAATGGCAATAGCTTCTTCGACGGTATGCACGACGTGGTAAGGGCTGCCGCGCCACTCGCTCTTGAATTTGGCTTCCCCCGCGGTGAGCTGGCGCTTGCTCGCCGGCTGGGCCGGGTCTTTCACTTCCATCAGGAAGGTGCGGCCGCGGTAGCCCACGAGCAAATCGAAGCAGTTTTTGAGCTGGAAGGTGAAGAGCACATAGGCGCCGACCTGACGTAAGGCCGACACGATGGCGGCTTGGTTGGCGTCGACGCGGGCAGCGGTGCGCGGCATAGGGAAATGAGTGGGGCGCTTAAATGGCGCTGGTTAAGTATGTTTATGGTCTATGTCCTCTCCCAACCCCACCCTAACCACCGGCTTTGTTGACCAGCTCGGCAAGCTCATTGCGGAAGGAACCTGTTTCTATGTCAAGGGCTGGGGGTACCGCTCGCCGGTGGGAGTAGATAGCCACTTCCTGTGGCACCTAGGCCGTAGCCGGTCGGGTGCGTTGGTGCTGGTAGCAGCTGGGGCAAAGAAGCGGCTGCCCCTCACCAGAGCGCGCGTAAACCGGTTAGTGGTCTACGACCCGGCGCCGGGCCCAGGGCTGCCCGATTATCCTGAGCCCTGGGGGTGGTGGCGCGCGTTGGGCTGGGGCGTGGTGCTGCGCCAGGTCTTACCAATGGCTCCGGGTGAAAAGCCGGGGGTAGAGATGCAGGCTTACTACTATGGGCGAGCGCGGGCCATGCACTTTGCACATGACTCGTGGGCACTATTT
>CALMOO010000165.1 GCA_937871705.1 uncultured Hymenobacter sp. | reverse complement strand
GTGCAGCCCCACCCCCCGGCCCCCTCCCCTGCGGGAGAGGGGGAGCCTAACTATTTTAAAATAAAAACTCTCTCGTTTTAACATTCGCGCCGCTTAGGCTCCCCTCCCCCGCAGGGGAGGGGCCGGGGGTGGGGCTGCCCTACTACTATGCCTCCAACTTCTACCCCTACCCCCTCCATTTGCTGCTATTGCGGCGTGGGCTGCGGGGTGCTGGTCGAGCCGGCAAAAAATGGCGACGTAACCGTCGTGGGCAACCCCGCCTACCCCGTAAACCGCGGGGCACTGTGCGGCAAGGGCCTGAACCTACAATACACCGTCAACGACCGTAGCGACCGGCTGCTGCACCCCCAAATGCGCTACAGCAAGAGCCGACCCTTGCAGCGCGTGAGTTGGGACGAGGCCTTGCAGCGCACGGCCGCCGTGTTCAAGACATTTATCGAGCAGTATGGGCCCGACTCGGTAGCTTTCTACGCGTCGGGCCAGTGCTTGACGGAAGAGTACTACGTTATCAATAAGCTCATTAAGGGCTTTATCGGCAGCAATAATATCGACACCAACTCGCGCCTGTGCATGAGCAGCGCAGTGGTGGGCTACAAGATGGCGCTGGGCGAAGACAGTGTGCCGGTGTGCTACGACGATATTGAGCTGGCCGACTGCTTTTTGGTAACGGGCGCCAACCCGGCCTGGTGCCACCCCATTTTGTGGCGGCGGGTAGAGGCCCACAAAGCCGCCAATCCCGATACGAAAATCATCGTCATCGACCCGCGCGCTACCGACACGTGTGCGCTAGCCGACCTGCATTTGCAGCTCATTCCCGGCACCGATGTGGTGCTGAACCAAGCGCTGGCGCGAGTGCTGATTGAGAACGGCGATATCGACCTGGCCTTCATCGAGCACCACGCCGAAGGCTTCGAAGCTTATAGGGGGGTAGTGTTTGAGCGCACGCTGGCCGAGTCGGCGCAGCTGTGCGGCGTGCCGGAGGAGGATATTCGATTGGCCGCGAGCTACATCGGCGCCGCTAAGGGCTTTCTGTCGATGTGGACGATGGGGCTGAACCAGAGCGCCGTGGGCGTTGATAAGAACCTAAGTCTGCTCAATCTGCACCTCATCACGGGGCAGATTGGTAAGCCAGGCGCGGGGCCGCTTTCGCTCACGGGCCAGCCCAATGCCATGGGCGGGCGCGAGGTGGGCGGCCTCAGCAACCTGCTGCCCGCCCACCGCAACCTGGCCAACCCCGCGCACCGCGCCGAGGTGCAGCAGTTTTGGGGCAGCGGGCCCCTGGCGGCTACCCCTGGCTACACCGCCACCGAAATGTTTGAGGCACTGGAAGATGGGCGCCTCAAAGCCATCTGGATTATCTGCACCAACCCGCTCACCAGCTTGCCCAATGTGCGCCAGGCGGAGGCCGCGCTGGCCAAAGCCAAGTACGTGGTGGTGCAGGAAGTCAGTAGCAAGCCCGAAACGCTGGCCTACGCCGACGTGGTTCTTCCCGCCGCCGCCTGGGCCGAGAAAGAGGGCACCATGACCAATTCGGAGCGCCGCATCAGCTACCTACCGAAGGTGGTGGACGCGGCCGGCGAGGCCCTGCCCGATGCCGAAATCATCTGCCGCTTTGCGCGAGCCATGGGTTTCCAGGGCTTTGACTACCCTAATACCGAGGCTATCTATAAGGAGCACACTCGCCTCACGGCCGGCACCACCCTGGATATTTCGGGCCTGAACTACGACATTTTGCGGGCGCACGGCTCGGTGCAATGGCCCTACCCCCTCGGCCAGGAATCACTTGAGCCAAGCCGCTTATTTACTGACCAGCAGTTCCACACGCCTTCGCGCCGGGCAATTATTCACCCGGTCACGGCGGCGTTTCGCAGCGAAGCGCCCGACGAGGAGTTCCCGTTCATTCTGACCACCGGCCGCGTGCGCGACCAGTGGCACACGATGACCAAAACGGGCAAGGTGAGCAAGCTCAACCAGCACATTCCGCAGGCTTTCCTGGAAATCCACCCCGAGGATGCGGCCGCGCTACACGTGCGCGAAGGCGACCTCGTAGCAGTGCAATCGCGCCGCGGCACGGTGCGGGTGGTGGCCCGGCTGTCGGCGGGCATTCGGCAGGGGGTAGTGTTTTTGCCCATGCACTGGGGCAAAATCCTGGGCTCGGACCTAAAC
>CALMOO010000164.1 GCA_937871705.1 uncultured Hymenobacter sp. | reverse complement strand
ACTTTGACGAGGGCGTGGACATTCATCACGTGTTTCCGAAAAAGTGGTGCCAGGACCGGGGGCTGCCGGCCACTATTTTCGACAGTATTATCAACAAAACGCCGCTCTCGGCCCGCACCAACCGCAAGATTGGCGGCAATGCGCCGAGCCATTACCTGAAAAAGCTGCGCGACGAAAGTGGCCTGTCGACCACGGCCCAGGCGGCCCGCCTGACCACCCACCTGCTGGCCCCCGACCTGCTGGGGGCCGACGACTTTACGGCCTGCTACAACCTGCGGGCCCGCGACATTCTGGCCCTCATCGGCGAGGCCATGGGCAAGCCTGTGACTCTGGATGCCGGCAAAGAAATACTAGACCTATGAACCAGCTCCTGCCTTCCTACCCCGATTACAAGCCCGCCGGCCTGCCCTGGCTGGCGGAAGTGCCCGCGCATTGGGAACAAGTTTCGATTCGAGCAATCACCGAGGTTCGGAATATTCGGAACCGGCCGGACTTGCAGCTTCTCTCTGTTTACCGCGAATATGGAGTGATACCGAAAAGCTCCCGCGACGACAACCATAACGCTGACGGAGCTGATTTAGCAGCTTATAAAGTTGTTGAGCCGGGCTATCTGGTGCTTAACAAAATGAAGACCTGGCAAGGCTCGCTTGGCATTTCTTCCCATCATGGCATTGTGAGCCCGGCATACATTGTATGTGCCGTAACCAGGGCAGATATTGACAAGCGGTATCTCAACATGCTACTTCGCTCACGTCCCTACGTTGCCGTTTACAATAGCATTTCTTTCGGTGTTCGGGTGGGCCAATGGGACATGCGCTATGATGATTTCAAGCAAATCAAGGTGTTGCTGCCCCTGCTGCCGGAGCAGCAGCGCATTGTGGCGTTTCTGGATGGCAAAACCCGGCAGATAGCGCGGCTGCTACGCAACAAACGCCAACTCATCAAGCTGCTGACGGAGCAAAAGCAGGCTCTCATTCACCGGGCCCTGACGCAGGGGCTGGACGCGGACGCGCCTCGCAAAGAGTCGGGCGTGGCGTGGATGGGGGAAGTACCGGCGCATTGGGAGCTAGTTCCACTTAAGCACCTCGCCACTAAAATTCAAAACGGTGCCACTCCGCCAAGTGATGAGACTATCTATTTTGAAAACGGTACAGTTCCTTGGTACGGACCAGGAAGTTTTAAAGGACAATTAGAATTAAGCGCGCCGGTAAAGTCCCTATCCGAAAAAGCATTTACTGATGGTAAAGCTCGTCGGATTAAGGCTAATTCACTAATGTTTATAGTAATAGGTGCTACAGTTGGCAAGTCAGCTCTATTATTGAATGAAGGGTCATGTAATCAACAGGTAACAGCTTTTGAATTGAATTTGAGAGTTATAGATGTTGAGTTTGCAGGACTTCAAGCACAATTATTAGAGAAGCATTTGCGTGCGCAGGCTCTTAACGCAACCATCCCTATTTTGAGCAGTAGTATTCTCAACAACACCTTAATGGCTGTTCCTCCATTAGCTGAACAGAAATCTATTGTTGAGTCTGCTTTAAATCAAGCCTATTTACTCGACCAAACCATTGCCCGCGCCCAACGCGAAATCGAGCTAATTCAGGAATACCGCACCCGCCTGATTGCCGACGTGGTAACGGGCCGGGTGGACGTACGGCACCTGGCGGACGCGGTTAGCGGCCTGGAGCTGCCGGCCGAGGACGAGCTGGAGCTGGAAGACGAGGAGAGTGAGAAAGAACCCGTACTGGAAACCGAAGATGGAAGAGAATAAGCCACCGAAGCTCGCCAACCGGCCGGCCGGCACAACCGAGCCCGATGTGCGGCTACTGCGGTCCATCACGCTGCGCAACATCCTTTCCTTTGGCCCCGACACGCCGGAGTTGGAGCTCCGCACTCTGAACGTGCTGATTGGGCCGAACGGCTCGGGCAAATCTAATTTGCTTGCTTGTCTCAGCTTACTGCCAGCATTAGCAACTGATGCAAACGAGCCTTTCCGCGTGGGGAATAGCACTATCAAGGATTGGTTTAGAAATGATTCTTTTCATCAGACGGCAAGCTTAAAAATCATGATAGAACCTTTGAAAGAAGACTATTTAGTCCATGATTTAGAGTTTGGTGAGGCAGATTATCAGTTTCGAGTTCAACGTGAATCAGTCAGAATATTTGCTGATGATATTTTATTCACAACTGAAAATGCTCATAGTGTTTATTTATTCGATGTTAAGTCTACTAATAATGCAAGACTTATAGCCGGCAATAAAAAACGGTATATCGACGCGTCACGAGTAAGCTCTAAAAGCTCAATCCTAGCTCAACTTCGGGATAATAAAACATATCCTGAGTTTGCCCGCCTGAGTGAGGCTTACGAAGGAATTGTTTTTTTTCGAAACTGGTCATTTGGCAGCGCTTCGTCAATTAGGCAACCACAACGAGCTGATTCACCTAGTAATTTTCTTCGTGAGGAAGGAAGCAACCTAGCTCTAATTCTGAACCAACTTAGACGTGAATCAGCAGTTAAAATTCAATTGCTAGCACTCTTGAATGAACTCTATGAAGGCATAGATGATTACGAAACCTTCGTTCAAGCTGGCTATGTAGAATTGTTTTTGCGCGAAGGCAAGCGCCTAATTCCTGCCTCTCGATTATCTGATGGCACGTTGCGTTTTTTGTGCTTGCTTGCCATTTTGCTACACCCCACGCCGCCGCCGCTCATCTGTCTGGAAGAGCCGGAACTGGGTCTGCACCCTGATGCTGTGGTAGCGGTGGGGAAGCTCATCAAGGAGGCATCGACGCGGACGCAGCTGATTGTGACCACCCACTCGCGGGTGCTGATTGACACGCTGACGGACTCGCCGGAAGATGTAATTGTGTGCGGCAAGCGGGACGGCAGCACCGTGATGGAGCGCCTAAAGAGCGAGGAATTAGCCAACTGGTTGAAGCAATACGGCAGCCTGGGCAACCTGTGGAGCCGGGGTTTTTTGGGTGACGAAGCCGGCAACGGCAACCGCTGGTAAGCCGCATTTATGAATATATTTGTAGAAGGTGGCGGCGACTACGATGCACTACATCGCGCCTGCCGACGCGGCTTTAGCATGTTTTTTGAGAAAGCCGGCTTAAAGGGCCGCTTGCCCAGGGTGTACCCATGCGGGTCGCGCAATTCGGCGTACGAGGCTTTCTGTGAGGCTCGGCGGCAAGGCAAAAAAGCCATTTTGCTGGTCGATAGCGAAGACCTGATAACTAATCCCGACCCTGCGACAGGCCTGACGCTGGACCCGTGGCAGCACTTCATCAACCGGGGCGACCCGTGGACTCGTCCGCCGGGCGCCACAAACGACCACGCGCAGGTGATGACTGTGTGCATGGAAACCTGGTTTCTGGTGGATTGGAAAACCACGGAAGAATTCTATGGCCGTCATTTCGACGCCAGCGCTCTGCCGGCTCGCTCGCAAAAAGAGGCGGTGCCGAAACCCGAGGTGTTTAGAGCGTTGAAAAAGGCGACCGCCGCTACGTCGAAGCGAGGCTACAGCAAGGGCGGTCATTCGTTCGACTTGTTGGCAGAATTGAATCCAGCCGTGGTGGAAGCTGGGGCGCCCCATGCTCACCGCTTATTAGTTTACCTGCGTGCTAACTGCTAGCTGATGAAAACAACTGATACAAGCGAAAAAGGCCTGGAAACCATCATCGTAGAGTCGCTGCGCGATGACGCGGGCTACCAACCAGGACAGTCCAACGACTACGACAAGGCACTGGCGCTGGACCTGCCGAAGCTGTGGGCTTTTCTAAACGAGACGCAGCGGCCCACGGTGGACCAGCTGAAGCTAGAGGTACCCTCGGAGCGGCAGAAGTTTCTGGAGCGGCTGCGCGGGGAGATTACCAAGCGCGGCGTGGTGGACGTGCTGCGGCAGGGCATCAAGCACGGACCGGCCACGGTGGCTCTGTACTATGCCACGCCCTCAGCGGGCAACGCGGAGGCGGCGAAACTGCACGCGAAAAATGTATTCAGCGTGACGCGGCAGCTGTTTTACAGCAGCCAGCACACCAATTCGGTGGACGTGGTAGTGTTTCTGAACGGGCTGCCGCTGCTGACGATGGAGCTGAAAAATACCCTGACCAAGCAGACGGTGGCCGATGCCGTGGCGCAGTACCAATTGAACCGCGACCCGCGGGACCTGCTGTTTCAGCCGGGGCGCGCCATGGTACACCTAGCCGTGGACGACCAGCAGGTGAAGTTCTGCGCGGAGCTGGCGGGCAAGGCCTCTTGGTTTCTGCCGTTTAACAAAGGCTCTGAGCAAGGGGCAGGTAACCCACCCAACCCGGAGGGCCTGAAAACGGATTATCTGTGGCGCGCGGTGCTGACCAAGGCCAACGTGGCCAACCTAGTGGAGAACTACGCGGCCGTGCTGGACGTGGAGAACGAGCAGGGCAAGAAGTCGCGCAAGCCGGTGTTTCCGCGCTTCCACCAGCTAGAAGTGGTGCGGAGCCTGCTGGCCGACGTGGAAGTCAAGGGCGTGGGACGGCGCTATCTAATTCAGCACTCGGCGGGCTCGGGCAAAAGCAACTCTATTGCGTGGCTGGCCCTGCAGCTGGTGGGGCTGAAGGCAAAGGACAGCACGGCGGCGCTGCTGGACTCGGTGGTGGTGGTGACGGATCGGCGCAACCTAGATAAGCAGATTCGCAACACTATCCGGGGCTTTGCGCAGGTGGGCTCGATGGTGGGCCACGCAGAGCGGAGTGGCGACCTACGCAAGTTTCTGCAGGCCGGCAAGAAAATCATCATTACGACAGTCCAGAAGTTTCCCTTCATCCTCGACGACATTGGCGGCGAGCTGCAGGGGCGCAATTTCGCACTGCTGATTGACGAGGCCCATTCGAGCCAGGGTGGCCGCACGGCCGCCAAGATGAACATGGCGCTAAACGGGGAAACCGACGGTGAGGAAGAAGAAACGACCGAGGACAAAATTGCGGCCCTGATGAAGTCGCGAAAGATGCTGCTCAATGCCAGCTACTTCGCCTTCACGGCCACGCCCAAGGGGCGGACGCTGGAGATATTCGGGGAAGCGTACCAGGACGGGGAAGAAACGAAGTTTCGGCCTTTCCATACCTACGCCATGAAGCAGGCCATGCAGGAGGGCTTCATCCTAGACGTGCTGCGCAACTATACGTCGGTGAACAGCTACTACCGGCTGCTGAAGAAGGTAGAGGACGACCCGGAGTTTGACGAGCACAAGGCAGCCAAGAAACTGCGACAGTACGTGGAGAGCCACGACAAGGCCATCCGGCGCAAGGCTGAAATCTTGGTCGACCATTTCCACGAGCACGTGCAGCACAAGATTGGCAAGCAGGCGCGGGCCATGGTGGTGTGCAACGGCATTGCGCGGGCGGTTGAATACTACCACGCCATTCAGACCTACCTACAGGAGCGAAACAGTCCTTACCGGGCCATGGTGGCCTTTTCGGGCGAGTATTCCTACGGCGATAAGAACGTGAGCGAGGAAACGCTCAACGGCTTTGCCAGCGCCGATATTGAGAAGGAATTCCGCTTCGGCAACTACCGGTTTCTGGTGGTAGCCGACAAGTTTCAGACAGGGTACGACGAGCCGCTGCTGCACACGATGTACGTGGACAAGCCGCTGGCTGGCATCAAGGCGGTGCAAACCCTGTCGCGGCTGAACCGGGCGCACCCCAAGAAGCACGACACGGGGGTATTGGACTTTTTTAACGACCCGGCGGTGATTGAGGCGGCTTTTGCGACGTATTACCAAACGACTATTTTGGGCGGGCCCACGGACCCAAATAAGCTGCATGACCTGCAAAGCGCGCTTGATGGGGCCGACGTGTATGACTCGGCTGACGTGGAAG
>CALMOO010000163.1:2109-4383 GCA_937871705.1 uncultured Hymenobacter sp. | reverse complement strand
CACCCTATACCGTCGAAACCGATGGGTATGGCAACCAAATGCTGCACCTGCGCCCGGCTGCTACGCCCACCGCGCCGCTGGTCGTCACGCTCACGGCACGCGTCACGCGCCGCGAGCACCTAAACCTGCGCGCCAACGACGACAAAGCACCCGTCGAAACCGAAGCCACCGACCCCAACCTGGCACGTTGGCTCGCCCCCGACCGCCTCGTGCCCCTTGATGCCAAGATTAAAGGTTTTGCCCAGGAAGTTGTAGATAAAGCCCACGCTACTACGCCGCTGGCCAAGGCCCGCGCCATCTACGAGCACGTAGTGAGCACCATGAAATACGACAAAACCGGCGAAGGCTGGGGCCGCGGCGACATCTACTACGCCTGCGATGCCCGGCGCGGCAACTGCACCGATTTTCACGCCGTGTTCATTGGCTACTGTCGGGCGCAGGGCATTCCGGCGCGCTTCAGCATCGGTCTGCCCCTACCCCCCCAGCGCGGCAAAGGCGAGGTGAAAGGCTACCACTGCTGGGCCGAGTTCTTCACGAAGCAGACTGGCTGGGTGCCCATCGACGCCTCTGAGGCGGCCAAAGACCCAACTAAGCGCGGCTACTTCTTCGGTGCGCACGATGAAAATCGCGTCGAATTTACCCGCGGCCGCGACCTCGTGCTGACGCCCAAGCAGGCTGGCATGCCGCTCAACTACTTCGTATACCCCTACGCCGAGGCCGACGGCAAGCCGGTGGAGAATGTGGAGCGCACCTATACCTACGAGGACGTGGCGGAGAACTAGGCCGAGCAGGTTATTCTCTCAAAAACCCATTTGTCATGCTGCGCAAGCTCAGTATGACAAATGGGTTTTATCATTAATACCAATTTATGGATTAACAGCAAGTAACTTACAGTTGGTTACCAATTACTTGGCTGCATGTTCTTTCACCTCTACCCGCCGGCTGCGCCCCTATGGCCTTTTGTGCAGCACTACTTGGTGGCGCACGTGCGCACCGCCGATGGCCTGCCCTTGGCGGCGCCCAAGCCCCAGCCGCCCACGCCGCAGCAGTGCCTGTACTTCTACCCGCGCGATGAGATGAGCACTTACCACTACGGGCAGGGGCGCGAGATTCGGTCGCCGCGCAGCATCCTGGTGGGGCCGCAGGTATCGCGGGTCGATTTGAACTTTGCCCCCGACCACCTGGTGGTGTGCGTGGCCTGTAAGCCCGGTGGGCTGCACCGCCTGCTGGGCGTGCCCGTGAAAGAGCTGTTTGATTTTCACGTTGATAGCCGGGCGGTGCTGGGGCCAGCCGTGGATGAAGTAGCCGACCGCCTGGCCGAAACCACGGACTACGACCTGATGGTGGCCGTGGTCGAAAGCTACCTGCTGCGCGCCGCCCGCCGCGCCCTACCCCCCGCCCGGCCCATCGATGCGCTGCTGCCTCAGCTGCTGAGCGGCTGGACCACCCGGCCCATTGAGCAGCTGGCCCACGAAGTGTGCCTGAGCCCGCGGCAATTTGAGCGCAGCTTCTTCGAGCGCGTGGGCATGGGCCCCAAGCTCCACGCCCGCATCGTGCGCTTCGACCAGGCCTTTCGGCTGAAGGAGCGGCGGCCCGACCTCGACTGGCTGGCTGTGGCTGTGCAAGTGGGCTACTACGACTACCGCCACCTGGTGCGCGATTTCAAAGCCTTTGCCGGCGTCACGCCGCCGCAGCTGCTTGCCGCCGATGCCGCCCACACCCGGCTGGCCGGTCGGGGCCGCTGAGAATGTCGGTTTTTTACTACTAAGGGGGTAGGGGCCGACCGGAGCTTTGCTGGCGTACTAACCACCTTATTCCCATGAGAAGCCTCATGTTAGACGCGGCTGTTTTGCTAGTCGCCAGCCAAACCGTTGCCCGCGCCCTACTGCCAGCCACCAATGAGGCCGCCACCCGCCAGCCTGTGCAGCGCTTGGTAGACAGCAACTTCGCCAAAATGCCTGCCTGCACCACGCCAGCTGCTACCGCCGCCTCGGCCAAGAGGCTAGTGGTTGGCTGGCCCTATCCCGACTCGCTCGACGCCATAGTAGCGGCGCCCAAGTTCCACCGGGTGCTCTTCGAAAACGACCGGGTGCGGGTACTGGAAGTGACGGTGGGTGCCCACGAGCGTGAGCCAGTGCATACGCACCGCTGGCCGAGCGTGCTTTACAAAGAGCAAACTGGCCGGGGGCGCTACTACGATGCAGCGGGCAAGCTGCTGCATGAGTCAACTACTCCTTACCGAAAAGGGCCCGACCTGGTCCGGGCCCGTTGGCA
>CALMOO010000163.1:0-2099 GCA_937871705.1 uncultured Hymenobacter sp. | reverse complement strand
CGAAAACACCGACGAAGTAGCCGACCGCTTTATTCGCATCGAGCTTAAGCAATAGCAGCGACTAGAAAAGTCATTCTCAATTGAGCCAGTTGGCCCAGGCTAGCACATGTCTTATTGCTATAACCTATTGAAATGCAAGAACAAAACTTGTCTAAAAACTTGTTGGCTTATTCCTGTTAGTTTTTGGCTACTAGCCTAGCCAGCTAGCTGCTGCGCAAACGGCCCCTACCCCCCGTTAGGCGCTAGCAGCTTGCTGGTGCGCCGCCACCCCAAACTAGTGCGGGCGCCCGTGGTCGAGGGCTGCTGCAAACCACAAAGCCCGAGCAGTTACCCTGCAGTGAAGGCAGGGCCGCTGCTCGGGCTTTGTAGTAGCCAAGTAGTCATGCTAAACCTTGACCTCGGGCTGGGCTTCTTTCAGCATATCTACGTCATCGGCCGCAAGCTGCAGGTTCATAGCCTCGGTGAGTTCCTGCACCTGCCCAACGCTGGTGCCGCTGGCAATGGGCGCCGTGATGCCGGGCGCCTGCATCAGCCAGGCCAGCGCCACTTGCGCCTGGGTAGCCGAGTGGCGTTCGGCCACCGCATCCAAGGCTTTAAGAAGTGCTAAACCTTTATCGTTCAAGTACTTCTTGCCGATGCCGGCACCGCGCTGGCTCTTTTGCAAATCGGCCTCGGTGCGGTACTTGCCGGTGAGGAAGCCCGCCGCCAACCCGAAGTATGGAATAACCCCGATTTCGCTGGCTTGCACAATGGCAAGGTCGTCTTTTTCGAACGTCTCGCGGTCGTAGAGGTTGTACTCGGGCTGCAGGCTTTCGTAGCGGGGTAGGCCATCCTTGGCCGCGTCGAGGGCCGCCTGCAGGCGAGCGGGCTTGAAGTTGGACGCGCCGATAGCCCGGATTTTTCCTTCCTTCAGCAGCTCGGCGTAGGCTTCGAGCGGCTCGGTTACGGGCAGGTTCTCGTCGTCTTTGTGCGACTGGTAGAGGTCGATGTAGTCGGTTTGCAAGCGGCTGAGCGAGGCTTCAACAGCTTGCTTGATGCGAGCTTTCGACAGGCCTTTTTTATCCGGGCCCAGCTCCATGCCCACCTTGGTGAAGATGAGCACATCGTCGCGGCGGCCACGCTGCTTGAGCCACTTACCGATTACCGTTTCCGACTGCCCGCCGCCTTCGTGGCCGGGAGCCCAGGCCGAGTACACGTCGGCCGTGTCGATGGCATTGCCGCCGCCCGCCACAAAGGCATCGAGCACGGCAAAAGAAGTTTTTTCGTCGGCTGTCCAGCCAAATACGTTGCCGCCCAGCACGAGCGGGGCAATGTGCAGGCCCGAATGGCCGAGTTCTCGAAGGGTTGTCATAGCGATTGATAGGAAAGCGAGCCCTTACAACCGCGCAGGCCGCCAATTGTCTACGGCGTTGGCTCGTGCAGAGCCAGCAGCAAGCCTTGCAGCTCCTGGTTCAGTAGCCGCACCGCCGATTGCAGCTCGTTCAGCATGTTGGCCCGCACGGTGAGCTGGTCGGCCGAATAGCGCCCGCCCGCGCCAAAGAGCAGCGCCGCCAACTGCCGGCCTTTCTCCGAATCGGGGTGCGCGAGCTGGCCGTAGTGCTGCCAGCGCTGGCGGGTGTTGTGGGCCAGGGCCGTCTGCCCGCCGTTGCTGAATGCCGGCTCCGTGAGCATGTACCACACGCTGGGTGGGAAGAGGTCAGAAGTCGGTTTTTCGGCCCACACCTCGGCCAGCAACTTGCGGGGATGGTCAAATTCTACGGTGCTGCCGCCGTGCAGCGTGAGCAAGCCCAAGCCCGCCGCCAGCAGCCCACCGCCGATACCAAATGCGTATTGGCCCGGCTTCTTATCAACCACGGTAGTGCCGATGCCGCTGGCCGCGCCAATGCTGATGGACAGCACGTTGAGGTGCTGCGTGCGGCGGCTGTCCTGCTCATTAAGGAAGCCGGCCACCTGGTCGGCGCGCTCGCCTTCGCAGTCTAGCTCGGCGGCTACGCTGGCCACGGTGGTGCTCACCAGCGCCACCTGCGCCAGTATGCGCTGGCGCTGGCGCAGCACGGCTACTTCGGCAGCGGGGCCGGGCTGCTGGCGGGCCTGGGCTT
>CALMOO010000162.1 GCA_937871705.1 uncultured Hymenobacter sp. | reverse complement strand
GGCTACGCCCTACCCTGGGCCAGCCAGCCCGCCGTATTGGCCAGGTGAAGGATACCGACGACGACGCCCTGCGCTACTTTGCCCAGCGCTACGAAGCCTTCCGGGCTAAAGTCGATGAGCTGCTGACCCGCCTGGCCGCCGCCGAAAACCAAGGCTCTTACCTGATGAAGCTCCTGCACCTGCAAGAGCAAACCAAGCTGCACGATGGCCTGGGCGACTACGAAACGCTCTACCGCCGCCTGCACGAGGCCGAGGAGCAGCTCAACGTGTCGGTGGCCCGCAACCGCGAGAAGAACCTGGCTACTAAAATCAGCCTTATCGAGCAGGCCGAAGAGCTGCGCGAGAGCGTAGAATGGGTGTCGGCTAGCGAAAAGGTAAAGGAATTGCGCCAAGCCTGGCTCAAGACCGGCCCCGTTGACAAGGCCATAACCGATGAGCTGGAAGGCCGCTTTCACGGCGCCGTGCAGGTATTTTTCGACCGTCGCAAAGCCTTCCAGACCGACCGCAAGTCGCTGGCCCGTCGCACTGTAGACCGCTATCGCGACTTGGTGAACCAGGCTGAAGCGCTCAAAAACTCCGACCAATTCGAGGCTACTTCGCGCCAACTCAAGCAACTACAAACCGCTTGGCGCGAAGTAAACGGGAACCTGCCCAAAAAGCAGGCCGCCGAGCTCTGGACCAAGTTTCGGGGGGCGAACAATCACTTTTTCGAGCGTCTCAAAAACCATATCGAAAGCCAGCGCGCCGTAGCTGCCACCGAAGGCCGCTCCACGGGCGTACCTACTTCGGCCGATGAAAGCCTGCTGCGCAAGCGCGAGCTGGCCAACCGCGCCGAAGCCTTGCTGCAAGTGCCCTCCAACCAAGCCGTGAACCAGGCCAAAGCCCTGCAAGCCGAGTGGAAGCAGAGCGGCGCCGTGCGCGGCCCCGAGTCGGACCGCCTATGGCAGCGCTTTATGCTGGCTTGCGATAAGGTATTTGAGTTGAGCGCTCTAGACTACTACCTGCGCAAGCGCCAAGCCGAAGGCGCTACCATTTCGGCGGCCGAGCGCGCCCTGGCTGCTACCACCGCTTTGCGTAAGTTTATCGAAAACGACCGCCAAGAGTTGGCGCTGCTGCGCGACAACCTCGACAAGCTCAGCGCTGCACCAGCTAATGACCAGTTTCGCCAGTTATTGCAAGGAAAAATTCGCACCTTTGAGCGGAAGATACAGACTAAGACTGAGCTGATTGCGCTTTTTAGCCGTTCCTCTTCCCCAGCCGCTGGCTAACCTCAGGGGGGGTAGCGCCGTTGTCGGGCCTGCTACTTACATTTACCACTTCTTTTTTCACGACCTTTCTTTTTCTCCTATGTACTGGACCCTCGAACTTGCCTCTTACTTGGAAGATGCCCCTTGGCCCGCCACCAAGGACGAACTCATTGACTTTTCCATTCGCTCGGGCGCCCCGATGGAGGTTGTCGAAAACCTGCAAGGCCTCGAAGACGATGGCCAGCCCTACGAAAACATCGAGGAAGTATGGCCCGACTACCCCACCAAGGAGGACTTCATGTTCAACGAGGACGAATATTAGTAAGAATTATGAGTTATAAGTTTTGTGAATGGCTTACTTGCCTCACCTTCTAACTCATAACTCATAAACCGGCCCTGCTCTCAGCGCTGCGCTCATCTTTGCGCGGAACGCTGGGAGCAGGGCCGTTGCGTTTAGCGCTTCCCTACCCTGCCTACCAGCACTTGCCCAATGGAGCGTAGGAAGGGACCAGCCGACACCGAGTTCATAATGCGCAGGTTGTCAGCCCACGAGGTTTCCTCGTCCAAAAACCGTAGGATGCGCTCCACCGGATTGCGCCGAAACAACTGAGTAAAAATGGTGCGCGTCAGCTCGCCGCGTCGCTGCATAATATCCAGCAGCAGCGTGTCGAACATCCGGAACTGCCATTGGTCGCCAGTTGGGTCGTGCGGTGGCTGGCCAGTAGCTGCCAGCGCTGCCACCAGCCGGACCGAATGCGCCTGAATGCGCTGAAACGCGTAGCCGGTGCTCGGCTTGGCCCGGCCGGCACGGGTGCCCAGGTTGATAATGCGCTCTCCCTCGCGCGCGGGCAGGGGGTGGTCGGTCATCGGAATGGCGCCTACCTCCTCGTCCATGACCCGGTAGTGGCTGGGGGCCAAGCCAAGGGTTTGCTGCAAGTAGTCGCGAATAGGACCCTCGTATTCGCTCTTGGGCAGCACATCGGCCGAGAACAGCGTGTACTCGACCAGAGCGCGGCGCGGACCGAAGGGCAGCACGTACATAAAGCGCGCCTCGTGGTGCTGCGCGCCTCGGAAATCCATGAACTCGACCACATGCGGATTAAACACGTCGTGCGCCGTCTCCACCTCCCAGCCCACGAAGTGCTGGAGCAGGTAGCGGTGCTTCTCGGGCTGGCGCGGCAGGGTAGGCGGGCGGCTATCGAAAGCGTAATGCGCCGTGAATTCCAGCCCGGCCGTGGTACGGGCGCGCACGCCTCCGGAAATATTTTCGAGGCTGCTAACCTCTTCCTGCACCACCACAAACTGCGCCGGCCGGGCCGCTAAGGCCCGGCGCACAAACTGGTAAAAATCCAGCCCGCGAACGGTGCGGTAGCGGTAGCTGCGCAGGCTGAAAACCTGCTCAAAACCGGGACTGCGAAAGGCAACCTGGTCCCACTCGCGCACCGCAATTTTATCAAAAAAACCTGGTTTATTAGCCCAAAACGACCACGTGCGGTCATTTTGGGCTTTGGCCGCGGGCTCGATGAGCAGCACCCGCTTGGCGGCCAAGCTCGGCTCCTGCGCTAGGTGGTAGGCTAGGCTCAGGCCTGCTGCGCCGCCGCCCACAATCAGGTAGTCATAAGGAGGTTCGGCGGCAGAGGGGGGGATAGGCATAAGTAGCCGCAAAGATGCGACCGGTTGGGCCGGCATTTGGCCGCAAACTGCTTTGGTATTAGGTTCGTAGCCGAAAGGCTACTTAGACAGAAATTATAGGACTTTATTATCTTACGACGGTGTTTTAGCTTTATTGGTCATTTTTTTAACGCTATGAAATTGTATTCTGATTCTTTTCCAAAATTAACTTTAGCGGCGGGGTTGGTATTGGCAGGTTCGGCGGCCCAGGCCCAAACGGTGCTGTGGGCTAGCAAAGTAGTCGAGGTTTCTTCGCAAAAAGCGCCTGGCAAAGCCCCTTTTTCGGCCGATAAAGTGCTAGGTGCACCCAACTCTCTACCCCTGGGCGAGAGCAACAACGAAGCCTGGACTCCGGCCAAGGACGGCTCGAACGAGTCTATCGAAGTGCGCTTTGCGCGCTCAGTAAAGGCACAACAGGTGACAGTGGTTGAGAACTTCAACCCTGGTGCCATTACCAAAATCGAGCTGATTGACACTAAGGGCGAGCACCACGAAGTTTATAAAAACGCTACCCCCGGTCCGATTCCGGTAGCCTTCCGCACGCTGCAGGTCAAGTTTAAGCCCGAGAAGTACCTGACCATCGGGGCCGTGGTGACGCTGAACGCTGCCAAAGTGCCCGGCCCCAACCAGATTGACGCTATCGGGGTGGCCAACGTGGACGTACAGATAGTGAAGCAGGACTTCAAAAACGCCGCTTCCGAAGTCGAAACCGTGCAAATGGACTCGGCGCTGAAGAACCTGGGGCCCAAGGTAAACAGTAAGTACGTTGATACCCACCCGGTTATCTCACCCGATGGCCGTACGCTGTTCTTTGCCCGCCAAAACCACCCCGACAACCGGGGCGGTACCCGCGACCCGCAGGACATCTGGTACTCGAAACTCGAAAGCGCCAAAAATAAAGCCTGGGGCCTAGCGCACAACCTCGGCACGCCGCCCAACAGCCCTGAAGACCCTAACGGCCTGGCCTCGGTGTCGGCCAACGGGCAGGTGGCGCTGCTCATCGGTGTATATGTGGATGGCCTGATGGAGCCCAAGGGCTTCAGCACCAGCCGGCACACGCCCGGTGGCTGGAGCAAGCCGCTGAAAGTGGAGATTGACAATTACCGCAACGACGACCCGGAACACATTGACGCCTACTTGGCTACCACGGGCAAGTCCTTGCTCATGGCGGTGCAGCGCCCCGATGGCGTGGGTGGACAAGACCTGTACGTGAGCTTTCCGAAGCCCGACGACGTGGGCGTACAGCCCGACCCGAACCGCCCCGTGGTTTGGACTAAGCCGCTAAACCTGGGCAAGACTATTAACACGCCCGGCTCGGATTTTGCGCCTTTTCTGGCGGCCGACGACAAGACGCTGTACTTCGCCTCGGACGGGCACGGCGGCTACGGCAAGAGTGATATTTTCTACTCGAAGCGCCTCGACGATACCTGGACCAACTGGAGCGCCCCGCGCAACCTCGGCCCGGTAGTGAACTCGCCCGACTTTGACGCTTACTACACCCTGGCCGCGGCTGGCGAAGACGCCTACCTGGTGTCGTCGCGCAATGGTATCGACGGCTCGAAAGACATTTTTCGCATTGCGCTGGCGCCCGCCTTCAAGCCGGAAGTGGTGACGTTGGTGCAGGGCAAGGTGCTCGATGCGGTGACGAAGAAGCCTATCCGAGCTATTATTCACTACGAAAACCTGATTACGGGCGAGGAAATAGGCGTTACGGAAAGCTCACCGGTCGATGGCTCCTACACCATCGTGCTGCCCGCTGGCGTGCAGTACGGCTACCGCGCCGAAGCGCCCGACTACCTGGCCGAAAACGCCAACCTCGACGTATCGGCGGCCGATAAATACTCGGAAAAGCAGCAGGACTTGTTCTTGGTGCCATTCAAGGTGGGCCAGAAAGTAAAGCTCAACAACATCTTCTTCCCGCAGAGCCGCTACTACTTGCAGCCCAGCTCGTTTCCGGAACTGCTGCGCCTAGTGAAGATTTTGAAACAGTACCCGACCGTAGAGATTCTTATTGGTGGCCACACTGACAACCAGGGCGACCCTGCTCTTAACTTAAAGCTGAGCGAAGACCGGGTAAACGAGGTGAAAAAGTACCTGGTTAGCAAAGGCATCGCGGCCGAGCGTCTCAAAACCCAAGGCTTTGGCGGCACGCAGCCCATTGCTAACAACGAGCAGGAAGAAACCCGTCGCTTCAACCGCCGGGTGGAGTTTACGATTACAAAGAAATAATTTGGGATTTAGCACGTTTGCCAGGCAAGTCGCTGTTCAGGCGGCTCACCTGGCAGGCGTTAGCGCCAGTATGTTTACTTCGTGTCGGTTGCAGTTGGCCAGCCCAAGGGGGGTAGGGACCCAACCAGCGGCTCGCACGAACCATGAATAAAGTAAGTCAATTTCTTCTTGACGTGTTAGATAAGTCTTGTGCTACTGTTGCTCGCCTGCCACGGCGCCCCTTGCTCACGCTGGGGCTGCTGGGGCTGGCTGCGTCGGCTGCACAAGCTCAGGATGTTTATTTTTCGCAGGCCTTTGCCAACCGACAGGCGCTGAACCCGGCCTTTGCGGGCTTGCTCGACGACTACAGCGGCACGCTCAGCTACCGTAACCAGTACCCGACCCTGGCGGGCACCTTCCAGACTGCGCAGCTTGCCGCCGACTGGCGCCTCCCTACCCCCGGCTTGCACCACGCCCTGGGCCTGCTCATCAGCCAAGACCGCACTGGCGAGGTGGGTTACACCCGCCTCGAAGCATCGGCGCAATATGCCTACCACACGCGCCTCACGCGCGCACTGGCCCTGAGCGGTGGGGCCCAGGTAGGCTACGGCCACCAGCGCGTGGCGTACGACAACTTTGTATTTGGCGACCAGCTTGGGGCCGACGGCACCGTAACTGGCCCTTCGGCCGAGAGCATCGCTGCCTTTCCGCCCAGCAACTACCTCACGCTTGGGGCCGGGGCCGTGCTTTATACTGACCAAGCGTGGCTCAGCCTCTCGGGCCAGCACCTCAACCAGCCCAACCTCGGCTTTCGAGCCCAGGACGAGTTGCCGATGCGGCTCAACATTAGCGGCGGCTATAAGTACTTCATTCAGCGCCCTACTACGGGCCAGGGTAAAGCGGAAGTACGTGAGATAAGCTTGATGCCCGTGGCCTCTTACACCCACCAAGGCGGGTCGCAGCGCTCGGAGGCCGGATTGTACTTTAACGCACAACCGGTAACCGTTGGCGCGCTCTATCGTAACCTTCCTTTTAGCAATAAAGAAGGAACGCAGCACGTAGCAGCCATAATAGTTGGGCTCGAATTTGGCGACTTGCGCCTGGGCTACAGCTACGACATCGGCCTGAGCCAACTGGCTCAGGACCTGGGTGGTGCACATGAAATAACTTTCACATTGCGCGCGTTTGACAAGGCAGAAAGCGCTTACCGGCGGCTGCGCCGACGAAATTATCCACTGGCACCTTGCCCAGTATTCTGATTTTTTGTAATATTGCAACCAAATTGACTACTAATAAGCTTTAGCGTCTAGACCCAATTCTTTTTCATTATGAAGTTTTCTCCCACTATAAGCCTGCTGGCTGCTGGGGCCCTAGCCTTAGCTAGTTGCAGCAGCAGCAAGCACGGCACGGCTACCGACCCGGGCAAAAGCTCGTCCACTACCGGCATCGAGTACAACACCGAAGAAGGCATGACGGTGTCGAGCTTCAAGAAAGTGCCCACCGGCCCTGGCCTGGTATACATCGAAGGCGGCCGCACGGTGCTGGGCTCGCAGGAAGAGGACGTGACGAACAACCATGACAACATGGAGCGTACCGTCACCATCGCTTCGTTTTACATGGACGAAGCCGAAGTAGCCAACATTCACTGGCTCGAGTACCTGCACTTTTTGCGCAAAGACTCGACCGAGGAAAAATATAAGGCTGCGCTACCTGACACCACAGTGTGGGCCCGCGACCTGTCGTTCAACGACCCTTATGTAACTTATTATCTGCGTTATCCCGGCTTCCGCTACTTCCCGGTGGTGGGTGTAAACTGGCTGCAAGCCGACCGCTATTGCACTTGGCGCACGGCTAAGGTGAACGAAAACCTGGCTAAAGGTGGCAGTTCATCTAAGAAAGGTGGCGGCTTGTTTGGCAAGAAGAAAAAGAAAGGTGATGCGGCCGCCGCTGGCGGTGCCGCCGAAGGTGGAGCTACCGCTGGTGCTTTGTCGAACGGCAAGGGTGGCGCTTCTATCGAGCAAGGCAGCTCACTCCCCAACTACCGCCTCCCAACCGAGGCTGAGTGGGAATACGCTGCGCAAGCACTCATTGGCACGCAGGAAGTGGGCAATGAAAACCAAGAGGTTAAGCGTATCTATCCTTGGGATGGCCGCTCGACCCGTAATGCCTACGGCAGCAAGCAGGGCCAGTTTTTGGCTAACTTCAAGCGTGGCCGGGGCGACTACGCCGGTATCGCGGGCAGCCTGAACGACGGCGCCATGATTACGGACTACGTATACGCCTACCCCCCCAATGACTACGGCCTCTACAACATGGCTGGCAACGTGAACGAGTGGGTGCAGGATATCTACCGTCCGCTCTCGTTCCAGGACGTGGAGGACCTCAACCCCTTCCGCCGCAACGGCGTGGGTGACCCCGAGAAGAACTACGATAAGAAAGGCTACCAGTCGCTGATTGACGACCACGTGCGGGTCTACAAAGGCGGTTCGTGGCGCGATGTAGCCTACTACCTGTCGCCCGGCACTCGCCGCTTCATGGCAGAGGACTCAGCTACTTCGACTATCGGCTTCCGTTGCGCCATGATTAACGCTGGCTCGAACAAGTAAGTCAGGACTGCGAATTTTGCAGATTTTAGAAAGGCCGTCCATTTGGGCGGCCTTTTTTGTTTGATACCAGCTTGAAATAGAACGGATTATACAGGAATAAGGCCAGCTACAAAATCCGTGTAATCCGAAAAATTCACTTCAATCCGTAGTTCTAACTTCCACTATTCGGCGCAGGCGATGGTGGCGATGCTTACAGTTTTAGCACCAGCCGCTAGTAGCACCGCGCCGCAAGCTTCGAGGGTAGCGCCGGTGGTGAGCACATCATCAACCAGCAGAATGCGGCGGCCGACTACCTCCGCGGACTGGGCTACTTCAAAAACTGTGGCCACGTTTTGCCAGCGCTCGGTACGGTTTTTCTGGGTTTGCGAAGCGGTGTGCTCTGTCCGTTGCAGGGCAGTTGCGCTCCAGGGGCAGGGTAGGGCGGCCGCTAGCCCTTCAGCGAAGGCGTCGGCTTGGTTGTAGCCGCGGCGCGCCAGCTTGCGGCGGTGCAGCGGCACGGGCACAATCAGGTCGAACTCCGGGCCCAGCTCCGCGGCTGCTAGCTCGGCACCATCAAGCCGACCTAATGCCCGGCCCACCTCTTGCTGGCCCTGGTACTTCAACTGATGCAACAAGTGTTGCACCCGGCCGTGCTGCAAAAAGCGCAGGTAGCTAAGCGTGTGCGCCACGGGCAGCTTACCCCAGAAGCGGCGGCTCAGTGGGTTGTCGGCGGCGGGCAGCAAGTGATAGTCGGTATAGGGCAGCTCAGTACGGCAGGTGGTGCACAGATGCTGCTCGCCGCGCACGAGCGGCTCTTGGCAGGCCAAACAGGCTTGGGGAAAGAACAGGCCGAAGAAATCGGCCAGCAAAGGGCGCAGCATGAACGAGGTCGTACCCGGCAGGGCGGTAACTTTAGGGGCTGAACCGGCAGCTTATGACTTGTCGTTGCCGGATAGCCCACAATAATAGCGCTTAAGCTCTCTAACTTATGTCTCTCACCACCGATTTCAACGACTATCGCCAGCGCATGAACGAGCGCGTGCTGTCGTACGATAACAAGGTCATCAAGCGCTTCTTCAACCTCGATACCAACGCTTACCAGGACGGCGCGCTGCCCGTGCGCGTGAAGGAAATGCTGGGCCTGGCCTGCTCGCTGGTGCTGCGCTGCGACGACTGCGTGAAGTACCACCTGGGCAAGTGCCACGAGGAAGGACTCAGCGACGAGGAAGTATTCGAGATTTTTTCCATTGCTAACCTCATCGGGGGTAGCATCGTCATTCCGCACTTCCGGCGCGCTGTGGAGTATTGGGAAACCCTACGCGCCGAGGCCGCGCTGGCCGCACCCCACGCATCTGCCCCGCACCCGCCGCATGTCCATTGAGCCCCTACCCCCCCTTGGCAGTACCGGCGAGAGCGAAGCCGAGTTTACTGCCCGCTGGGACGCGCTGCTGGCCGAGCTAGCCGAGCGCTTTGGCCGCCGCCCCGACCTGAATGCGCTGCTACTCCTCATCGGGGTGCAGGAGTTGGGCCAGGGTGTGGCCGATTTTACTAAAGAGCAAAAGCAGGACCTGATGCACATTGCCACCTGCAAGCTCTTCAGCCTCAGCGGGCATTATGCGCTAGAGCGCGTCGATGACGAAGGCTGGCCGCATTACAAGCTTCTTACTCCCGTGCCATTTGCCAACCTCAAAGAGCAGGAACGCATGCTGAAATGGCACATTCTAGAATACTTTGACGCTATTGAGGAAGAGGAATAAAAGCCTGTCCTTGCGAGCTGGCGAAGCACTTTCCCTGGAACGGTAAAGTTCGGGTATGGTGCGAGTGCGACTACTCCGCCGGCTCGCAGGACGGAAAATTCCTTGTTCCATTTTTTTGTTTTCAATTGAAAATTGTTTCGTATAATGTTAATGGCTTGCGCTCGGCGCTCAGCAAGGGGCTGCTCGACTGGGTGGCCGCTACTGCGCCCGACGTACTGTGCTTGCAGGAAATCAAGGCGGGCACGGCGGCGCTTGATGTGAGCGGCTTCGCGGCGCTCGGCTACCACGCCTACCTGCACCCGGCCCAGAAACCCGGCTACAGCGGCGTAGCCACCTTTAGCCGCCACGAACCCCAGGCAGTCGTAATGGGCTGCGGCGCAAGCCGCTACGACAACGCACGCCGGGCTCTCCGCCTGGACCTCCACGGCCTGCCCCCGCTC
>CALMOO010000161.1:1035-3857 GCA_937871705.1 uncultured Hymenobacter sp. | reverse complement strand
CCCATATAATGCCGCGGCTGCCGGTCCTTTCAGGATGCTGATGCTGGCAATGTTTTCGGGGTCTATATCAGCCACACGGTTAGACGTTTGGGCGCCATACAAAGTGCCCGCGGCACCGCCGTTTGTGCGGTCAGTGTCATTGCTAATCGGAATGCCATCTACCACAAACAGCGGCTGGTTGTTACCCGTTAGCGAAGTAATGCCTCGAATGTTGATGTTGGTAGAGGAACCAGCCAAGCCGCTGGAGCCCGTAATATTCACCCCCGATACCTTGCCCTGCAGCGCATTTACCACGTTAGGCTCCGACTTTGAGGCCACTGCTCCACCCTGGATTTCCTGAGTTGCATAGCCAAGGGTCCGCTTGTCCTTTTCAATACCAAGCGCCGTTACCACAACTTCACTTAGCTCGCGGTTGCTGGCCGCCAAGCTCACATTAATCTGCGTCTCACTGCCAACGGGCCGCTCCTGCGTTACCATTCCTACCGAGGAGAAGACCAGCGTGCTGCCATTCTGCGGCACACTCAGAGTGAACGTTCCATCAGCATTCGTGGAAACTCCATTGGTAGTGCCTTTCAGCAGTACCGTTACCCCAGGCAGCCCCTCACCGGTTTTTTGTTCTATCACTCGTCCAGATACTGACCGCGTCTGGGCCAGCACTGTCTGGAAAAGTACCAATGTAAGCACTAAGCTTAACAATAGATTTTTCTTCATACAATGAAAATGGGTAAGTAAAAAATGCTATTACACTCAGTTCGCTAAAGTACAGCAATTTACTTAAACACCTCTAAAAAGTATCTATATATCAAAGAAAATTTCAATTTTTCATTATGTTCCCTCATATAACACCCCCTCTCGTCAATCAAAGCTTAACACTAGCCATTAATTAGCTTTGCTTTTATACCCCCCTTACCGAATTCATTAAATGACGATTTTTTATTAGCGTATCGGGCTATATAGAGAGCAGCTATAAAGTGCTTTGTCCAATTACTTGGCTATTCTCGAACGCTGGAAGCTGGCAATGGAGCGCAATTGCTTCCGCCTCATTGCAGCCCTACCCCCCTCTTCTCGGCCTAAGCATTGGCACCACGACCTTATGGAGATTTCAAGGTTTATTGGCTGGCTGAGCTAGTATCCGGGGTGTTTACTTCAACGAGACGGACACCCGTACGTAGCTATTTGTGAGCTTTTGTGCTTACAACCCACTTGCCGCTTCACGATTCACCATGCATTATTACATTATCACCGGCGCAAGCCAGGGCTTAGGCCGCGCCTTGGCAGAAGCTATCCTAGAACAGCCCGACACGCAGGTACTAGGCATCGCGCGCCATGCCACCATCGAACACTCACGCTACCAACACCAGCCCCTCGACTTATCCGATACTGAAGCTGTGGAGCATAACCTTGCCAAAATCTTCCTACCCCACCCCGAGGCGCAGAGCCTTACGCTCATCAACAACGCCGGTACACTGGGTGACATTGGCTACGTAGGCGAGTTGCCCAATGAGCATTTCCAATTTGTCTTCGACTTGAATGTGGTAGCCCCCGCTATGCTCATGAACACGTTTCTGAGCGCTTATGGCGGATTAACCCACATTTCGCGTACTATCCTCAATATCACTAGCGGCGCTGCTCAACGGGCTGTTGACGGCTGGGCAGCTTACGGTGCTTCCAAGGCAGCGCTAAACTCTTTATCAGAAGCGGCACAGAAAGAGCAAGACCTACGCGGCAACGGCGTACGCGTTTGGGCTTTGTCGCCGGGCGTTGTGGATACGGCAATGCAGGCGCACATTCGGTCGGCTGAGACAACGCAGTTTAGTGAGCAAGAGAAGTTTGCATCTTTTCACACTACTGGCCAGCTGCAGGCGCCTACCACTGTGGCAAAACGCATTATTGAGTGGCTGCGTGTGCCAGATAATTTAACAGATAGGGTGGTGCTTCGCCTTAATGATTTGCCCTGAGCAGACAAACTGTGTTTACTTACTTCCACAAAAAAAGTCCCGGCTAGATTAGCCGGGACTTTTTAGCAAGTAATTATTGCATTTACTTAATAACCAGTATTCTGAGTAATCACTCCTCCGGTGATGTTCACCTCCCGGTTCGGAATTGGGAACACATTGCGGAATGTCTGCGTGTACGTCGGCAAAGCCGTTTGAATAGTATTGGTACGGCGTAGGTCAAACCAGTAGATACCTTCATAAGCAAGCTCTAGGCGACGCTGGAGTAGAATATCAGTAACCAAGTCGGCTGCGGTGGTTGCGGTAGTAGGTGCTAAACCAGCCCGCTTGCGAATGATGTTGAGCTGAGCAGTCGCCGTTACTAAGTCGCCAGTCTGGGCCGCCGCTTCAGCAATAGTCAGCACCACTTCTGCGTAGCGCACGCAGCTGAAGTAGTCATCGCGAGTGGCAGTATGGGTGTACTTAAGCGTGGTACCTGCTGTTGCCGGGTTGTTATTGATGGGCAAGCGCAGGTCGCCAGCCGGGTGCGCCGAAATCAGAGCGGGGCTGGGGTCGAACTCGTTGCGGCCACCTGGCGAAGGGTACCAGTAGAAAGCGTATGAGTTCTGGTCGGTATTAAGGAAGTTGAGTTGCCAGATAGCATCTGGGATAGTTGCAGAAGCTAGCGCCATCGTAGCGAACCCAGTTACGGCCGGCACCTGCTTTGCATACTTCAATGCGTCCGTATAGTTGCGCATCCATAGTTCTAGCCGAGCCCGTAGGGCTAGCGCTGCATCCTTGGTGCACCGGAACGAGTTGTTGCCTGCAGGCAGATTGGCAATGGCGAAGTCCAGGTCAGCCCGAATTGCCGCAACCACTTCGGCCTCC
>CALMOO010000161.1:0-1025 GCA_937871705.1 uncultured Hymenobacter sp. | reverse complement strand
GGGGAATGGGAGTAGCATCGTTAGTGCTATTTACGGGCGTCAGCCGCAACGGCACGCCTCCCCCCCCACTATAGCCGAAGCCCTGGGAAGTTCCACCCCAGAAACCCAGCAGGTTCATGTAGTGGTAGGCTCGTAGGCAGCGGGCCTCCCCCTGCGTAGCTAGCTTTTGAAAAGCCGGGTCACTGATTTTGTCGCTTTGCTGCAGCAGGTAGTTAACCCGGTTGATGCCATCGTAAATTATTTGCCAGGTGTTTTGCAGTTGCACGTTATCAGCCGCAAGCAGGTTCAGCGCAGCGTAGCCGAAAGTCGTATTATAGGTACCTACTTCGACTTCATTGTTCGAGATTAGCTCGGCAAGCGATGAATAGCCGACGCCCTGGTAATCAACTCCCTGCACAGCATCGTAGCAGCCAATGAGGCCAGCGGCGGCATCCTCCTTAGTAGTATACCCGATGGTGGAGCTAATGGACGCCTGCGGCTGCACGTCCAAAGCTTTGTTGCACCCACCCAGCCCCAACGTTAGGGTAAAAGCAGAGCTGGCAAGCAGCCAGCGAAAAGAATTAAGTTGCATATATAATAGTATCAGGAAAGTTTAAAAGCCGAGATTAATCCCACCTGTGATGGTACGAGCCTGCGGGTAGGTGAAGAAGTCCGTACCCAGTGACGTGTTAGAGCCAGCGAAGGTGCTCAGCTCAGGGTCTAGGCCCGAATACTTAGTGAATGTGACCAAGTTCTGTGCTTGCACATACACGCGCAGCGTCCGCAGATGCACCCGCGTAAGCAGCTCCGTTGGCAGGTTATAGCCTAAGGTCACCGTCTTAAAACGTCCATAAGAGCCACTTTCCAAGAAGCGGTCCGACGTGCGGCTATTGTTGTTAGGGTCGTTGAGGACAGCGCGAGGAATGTCGGTATTTGTGTTAGTAGGCGTCCAGCGGTTCAATACAGCTACATCTTGCCCATACACCGAGCTCATGCCTTGGTTGTACGACTTAGGAGAGTTGTAAATATGGTTGCCCATGTTGTAT
>CALMOO010000160.1 GCA_937871705.1 uncultured Hymenobacter sp. | reverse complement strand
GCAGGCGCACGGGGGTAGCAGCATCGTCGAGCACGCCATGCTTGAAGGCGTTTTCTACGAAGGGGATTAGCAGCAGCGGGGCTACACGGTGGCTAGTGGGGTCGCCCGCCACACTCAGCTCGGCGTGCAGGCGACCGGGGTAGCGTAAGTGGTAGAGAGCCAAAAAATTATTAAGGTATTCAACTTCCTCAGCTAGGTCCACCAAGCCATCGGAAGTGTCGCGCAGCATGTAGCGCATCAACTCCGAGAGCTTGAGCAGGCCGCTAGCCAGGGTCTTGTCCACGCCGTAGGCCAGGCCATAAAGCATGTTGAGGGTGTTGTAGAGGAAGTGTGGATTAATTTGGGTTTTAAGAAAAGCCAGCTCGGCAGCCTGCTTGTCGGCAGCCAGTTGCTGATTTTCGCGCTCGCGGCGCAGGGCAGTTTCGCTGGCCAATAGCGCGGCGCTCCATACCAGCGCTGGCAGTGCATAATACAGGTTGTCAAACAGATAATACCCAGCTGTGGTACCAGATTCATAATTACGAAAGCCGAGTAGCGCCGGATATATAAGCTCTTCGATGCTGGCACGCACCGCGGCAAACACGACCACTGCCCCTAGTAGCCCTAGTAGCCCTAACAGCAACGGCAACCGGCCAACCCTTAATAAGCGCGGGTATAGCAGTAGGTAGCAGAAATAAAAGGTGGCGAGGCGGGCTACCAGAAAAGAACTAATCAGCCACAAGCCCTGCGCGATGGAGATGCCACTGGTAATTGGCTTCTTAAAGTAGTAATGCACCACCACAAAGCTTAGGAGCGAGTAGGCCGCAAAAGTCAGCCACGCCAGCACGTGCCAGCGGAAAGATTTGCGGAAGAATAAGGCGGCCATCAAGTAGCAGGTAAGAGACAGGTCAAAGCTACCCTCCTACCCCACTCCGAGCGCTTTTATTATGTCAACGCGCTGGTTAGCGGGGGCAACGGGCCTAGCTGACGGGCCACCCGGCACGCGCCACGGACCAGCCGCCCTAGCTGAACTCACCCGGCATTTGAGGGCGGTGGAATAATGTTTTTCCGGCTTGGTAGCGCGGCGGCCAACCTTTGGGCAATCCCCTATCATCGCTGCTCCGTCATGCCAAACGCTACCATTTCTCGGGTTTACTTGCTCGCTTCTCTGCTGGCCCTAGCCGGGGCAGCTCACGGCCAGGCCCCCGTTAGTGGCACTGTGCAGGACGCGGCAGGCCACGGTCTGCCCTTTGCCACCGCGGTGTTACTGCATTTGCCCGACTCGGTAGTGGCCGCTTCGCAAACCACCACTGAGCAAGGGAACTTTCGCTTCGAGCGCGTGGCTGCTGGGTCTTACTGCCTGCGCGCCCTAGCTCTAGGCTACACGCCGGGCAGGGTAGCAGTGTCCGTGAGCAGCCAGGCAGTGCAGGTGCCAGCCCTACGACTGGCGGCCAAGGCGCGCGCCCTGAGCGAAGTGGTGGTGCAGGGACGGCCGCCAGTATTAGCGCAACATGCCGACCGCACCGTGGTGAACATGGACCGCCTAAACACGGCCGGCGACAACGCGCTGGAAGCCCTCAAAAAAGTCCCTGGCATTACCCTCGATAAGGAGGAGCATCTTCAGTACCGGGGTAGCAGCAGCGTGCTGGTGCTGCTTGATGGCAAGCAAACCTACCTCACGGGCGAGGCCTTAAGCCAGTACCTCAAGAGCATTCCCGCGGCCCAACTCAGTCAGGTAGAATTGCTGCCCAATCCGCCCGCCTCACTCGATGCGGCCGGTACGGCCGGGGTCATCAACATCCGCACTAAGCGCAGCGTGCTGCCGGGCCTGACGGGTACGGCCACCGGCACGGCCAGCAAAACCCGCTTCGACCGCGCCAGCGCCAGCACCAACCTGGCCTATAATGTGGGGAAAGTGCGCAGCTTCGCCCGCGCCAGCGTAGGGTACTCCGACTCGTACAATCAGTTGTCGATTATCCGCCTGATTCGCGATACCATCTTTACCCAGCATAATTACTGGCATCCGCTTACCCGCAGTGTGAGCTACGCCGCCGGGGCCGATGTGGCCCTGACCAAGCGCCAGACCCTTGGCGGCCAGATGCGCGGCAGCTACGGCACCACCGACGCGCAGGTGAGCAGCGAGTCGGTCACCACCGACCCCCATGGCCAGCAGATTGGCCGCCTGGCCATGAGCAACCCTAAAAATAACTTCTCGCGCGATGTAGCCCTGAACCTGAACTATCGCTTCGCCCTCGACACGCTGGGCCGCGAGCTGACGGCCGATGTCGACTGGGTGCAGGGTGCCGATGCGGGCCACCAGGACTTTCTGCCCCTCACCGCTCCACCGGTTGGCGCGCCCGGTGCCCTACAGGGCCAGCAGCGCAGCCAGGAGGCCAGCGCCGTCACCATCCGCGCCCTTAAAGTCGACTATGTGCACCCGCTGCCCGGCCACTGGCGGGCCGAAGCCGGGGCCAAGGCCAGCTTGGTGACTACCCGCAGCAACATCGCCTTCGAGCAGCTCAGGGGTACTAATGAGTGGCAGCTTGACCCTACCCGCACGAACCAGTTTCACTACGACGAGCACATCGCGGCCGGCTACTTCACCCTCAGCACTACCTGGAACAAGCTGGAACTGAAAGCCGGTCTGCGCGGCGAGCACACGCACTCAGTAGGTGAATCGCCTACTACCGGCCAGCGCGTCGGGCGCGACTACTTCCAGTTGTTTCCGACCGCGTTTGCCAGCTACCAGTTCGGCCCGCACGACCAGCTGAGCTTGTCGGCCGGGCGGCGTATTAGTCGGCCCTCGTACCAGAGCCTCAACCCCTTTCTCAACTACACCGATGCCTATACGGTCATGCAGGGCAACCCCTTTCTGGCCCCCTCGCTGGCCCGTTCCTTTGAGCTGAACTACCTGCACCGCGGCTTCCAGGTGCTGAGCCTCAGCTACCTGTTAGAAACCGACGTAGTGAACGATATGGCCTACCAGAACGACCAAACTAAGGTGACGACCACCCGGCCCATGAACCTGGACCAGGCCCTGACGCTCTCGTTAGGCTCGGGTGGGCACACTGACCTGATGAAGTGGTGGGGCATGGACAACCAATTGCAAGTAGCCTACGGCGAGGTGCGCGCCCAGGTGGCCGACCAGCTGGTACTGCTACGCCGGTGGGGGGCAACCGTCTCGTCCAATCACACATTCAGCCTACCCCGGCAGTATCAATTACTACTGGGCGGCGAGTACAGCGGCCCCAGTGTCAACGGCTTGTTTACCCTGCGGGCCAGCGGCAGCGTGAACCTAGGCGTACGCAAGCAGTTGTGGCAGGAAAAAGCGGTGCTCAGCCTCAAGGTTAGCGACCTTTTTTACACCAATGGCTGGTTTAGCTCGCTGCACTACCAAAACATCAATACCGACTGGGTGAATCGCTACGACAGCCGCCGCCTCACGGTGAGCTTTACTTACAAGCTGAGCGGCGGCAAAACGCACAGCGCCCGCGTCAACAGCAGCGCCGACGAAGAAGGCCGCGCCGGGCACTAAAACCTTGAATTAGAGCATTTCCTGTTACTGGTAGTCGAGTTGAGAAAGAATCACCCTCGGCACTAGCGCGGCCAGTGGTTTTAGGGTGGGTAGCGG
>CALMOO010000159.1 GCA_937871705.1 uncultured Hymenobacter sp. | reverse complement strand
GTGCGAGGCTTGCCTTGCTCCTACCGGTTGCGCCGGCTTGCAAACACCTGTGTAATAACCAGGTGGGACGAGCCCCGCACCAGTGCGCTTCAGAGGGAAGGAGTAGACCTGCATACTAACGAAAAACTACTACCCCCCATGACTACGCCCACCCTTTACCGGCCCGAGTTCGAGCACGATGCTTGCGGCACTGGTTTTCTGACGTACATCGACGGGCGCAAGAGCCACCAAATCGTGGCTGATTCGCTCACGATGCTTGCCAACATGGAGCACCGCGGCGCGTGCGGCTGCGACTCCGACTCGGGCGACGGCGCTGGCCTGCTGATTCAGTTGCCGCACTGGTTTTTGCTGGAAGAATGCGTCGCGCACGGCATTCGGCTGCCCGAGCCGGGTAGCTACGGCGTGGGAATGGTGTTCTTTCCGAAGAAGGAAAAGCTACGCGAAAGCGCGCGCCTGGTGATTGCAGAGGCAGCGCAGCGGCTGGGCATTCCGATGCTGGGCTACCGGCCGGTGCCGGTGCGCACCGAGGGCATCGGCGTGACGGCGCTATCGGCCGAGCCGGTGATGGAGCAGCTGTTTTTGGGCCGGCCGGCGGGGCTGGCTACCGAGGCTGACTTTGAGCGCAAGCTGTTTGTGATGCGCCGGTTAGTTATCAAGCTGCTGAATGAGCAGCTGCCGGCCGCGCTGGATGCGTTTTACTTCGCCTCGCTGTCGTGCCGCACTATCGTGTACAAGGGGCAACTCACCACATTCCAGGTGGGCATGTACTTCCCCGACTTGAGCGATGAGCGCGTAACCTCGGCCTTCGGGCTGGTGCACTCGCGCTTCTCGACCAACACCATGCCGTCGTGGAAACTGGCGCAGCCCTTCCGCTACTTGGCGCACAATGGCGAGATTAATACACTACGCGGCAACCTGAACTGGTTTTATGCGGGCCTACCCACCTACACTTCGCCCTACTTCTCGGCTGAAGAGATGGAGATGCTACTGCCGGTTATCGACCCCTGGCAGTCGGACTCGGCCTGCCTCGACAACATCGTGGAGCTGCTGACGCACTGCGGACGCTCGCTACCCCACGTGATGATGATGCTGGTGCCCGAGGCCTGGGATGGCAACGAGCAAATGGACCCGCTGAAGAAGGCGTTCTACGAGTTCCACGCCACGTTTATGGCGCCCTGGGATGGGCCCGCCGCGCTCAACTTTACCGATGGCACGCTAGTAGGCGCCATGCTCGACCGCAACGGCCTGCGCCCCCTGCGCTACGCCATCACCAACGACGGGCGCGTGCTGGTGGCTTCCGAGGCGGGCGTCCTACCCCTGCCCGCCGAGAGCATCATCAAGAAAGGCCGCTTGCAGCCGGGCAAGATGTTTGTGGTCGATACCAAGG
>CALMOO010000158.1 GCA_937871705.1 uncultured Hymenobacter sp. | reverse complement strand
GTTGTGAATAGTGTGGGGCAGGGCCACGACGGTGCTGCCAAAGCGACGCTGCTCGGCCGCCGTGTGCACTACTCCGCTGTCGGCCACTTGGTCGCTCGACCGCAGCGATAGAATGCGCGGCCGCAGCGCCCGCGGCCAAGGCATGCGCCGATTGTCGAGCGAAATGACGCGCTGCACCAGCTTTGGGTGCTCCTGGGCAAAGAGCATGCTCATGTCGCCGCCATTGGAATGGCCAACCAGCAGCAATTGCTTGAAATCGACCTGCGGGTAGCGCCAGTGCAGCTCTCGCCGCACAAACAGGATGTTCTGCACGCCCCGCTGCCAGTTGGGCCGGCGCACTACCTGTGGGTTGCCGGTCGTGGGAATGGGTTCGTCGGTAGGTAGCTCGTGCTGAACGCTGGCCACAAAATAGCCATGCGCCACAAGGGTGCGCGCCAGGAAAGAGTAGTCGGTGTTGCGGCCACCGTAGCCGTGGCTGATAATGGCCGCTTTGAGCCGAACCTTCCTACCCCCTTCGCTGGGCCGATAGAGGACGATAGGAACCAGGCGGCTGCGAGCGGCATCAACAAGAGCCAGGTGCGCGGGCGCCGCTTCGCTTGGCGCAGCGCCAGGTTGCTGCGCCGCGGCCTGCTGGCGGTTATTTGCACAACCAGCCGCAGCTAAAACAAAGCATATTATAACAGCAGGTTTCATCGCAGAGGCATACTGGGCACCAAAACCAGCGCCATTCAGCCGCCCCGGCGCGAAGCTACTCGCCTACGTCCAGTACTGCACGGGCGCGTTGGGGAAGCGGCGCTGCCACTCGGTGTAGAACCACGCCTTCAGCTCCTTCATCGTGGGCAGGTCATAGACGTACTTAAGGCCGCCAAACTTGTTGCGCTTCACGGCGCGGGTGCTTTCTTCCAGGTCGAGGCTGGTGTTGGGGTACCAGCCGAGCAGCACCTCCTTCGAGCCGGGCGTAAAGCGGTGCGTCACAAACTCAACTGTCAGGTCGCAGTCGAAATCGAAGGCCGCTTGCACGCGGTCGAGCAGCTCGCCGTAGTGCAGCTGCCAGTCGGGCAGGGGCATAATGGGGGCCAGCAGCACGCCCACGGGGTAGCCACCGCCACCCTGCGCCACCGGCAGCGCCAGCTTGCGCAAGGCCTGAATGCGAGCTTCGATGCTGGCCGTGCCACCTTCTAGCTGGCGGGCCAGCGGCTCAGCATTGAGCGAGGCGCGGGCGCGGGTGTGGCCGTTGTGCGGCAGGCCGAGCAGGCTCTCGATGTGGTCGTACTTGCTCACGAATCGCAGCCTACCCCCCTCACGGCCAGCGAAGTAGCGAACGGTTTCGGCCAGGGCGCCGGTGAGG
>CALMOO010000157.1 GCA_937871705.1 uncultured Hymenobacter sp. | reverse complement strand
CCCCTACACCTTCCCGCTGGTGCCCTATCCGGGGCTCGCGCCCGAGCTGGCCACTAGGTCCGGCATGGGTGGCTGGGATGCGTACGGGCTGGCCGCGCCCAGTGACCGGCTACTGCCCTTCGTGCTGAGTCGGCGCCTGCTGCCCAGCAACGCGCCGTGGGTGAACTGCGCCTGGGTAGAGCACGCCGACACACAGCAGCGCTACGCTACGCTCGTGCCCACCGGCGCGCAGGCAGCCCCCGCCACGGTGCCGGCCCTCGGGCTCGTGCTGAGCAAGCTGCGTGATACACTGAACCTAACCGAGTACTTCACCTATTCGGGTGCCTTGGTGCCGGGCCTTGCGGATGCCCTGCCCTGCGGGGTGCCGCTGCGGCTGGTGGTGGATAATATGTACCAGAGCCCGCGCTTCTTTGCCGTGGGCCTGGCCGCCGACCTGGCTGTCAGCCACCTGCTGCTCGAATGGTACCACGACGGCCCGCTGCAAGGCGTGCCCTACGGCCGGGGCCTGCGCCAGCGCTACTACGTACCCAACGGCAGCCTGCAGTTTCTGGACCCGCGCGTAGAGCAGGAAACCACCAAGGACCCCAACGGCGGCGCGGATAGGCTCGACGGGCTGAGTGTGTTCGAGCAGCGCGCCTTCGTGGAAGCGCTGGTGCCGGCGTACCTGGCCACGGCGCTCGCCGCCGCTCGCCTGACCAAGTACTTTCTGGCCGACGGCGAGCCGTGGCGCCTGCTCTCAACCAAGGCCACGGCCTCGGGCAACGACGGCGGGCGCTGGAGCTTGTCAGCCACGCTCGAAAACGAAACCCCGCTGCTGCGCCGCGGCTGCCTGACGCCCGCCCTGGAAGTAGAAGCCTACGACCCCGCCGCTGATGCCCCGCGCGGCTGGCGCTGCGGCGACACGAGCGACACGGCGCCCGACTTCTTGCCAACGGGCGCGTATTCCTGTCAGGTGAGTAGTGGCGTTAACACGGGCTACCTGCTCGAAACGCTGCGCGACATGAACCCGCGTAGCCCGAGCTATAACCAAACCACGCAGCAGGTAAGCACGAGCCAAGACCTTGACCGCTGCCCCGTGCCCGTTACCTACCACTCGGCCGAGCAGACCGTGTACGCGGCCAAAAATGACTGCGGGGCGAGCTTTACGGGCAGCGTGGTGCCCTTTGTGGTGCCCGCTGGCGCCTACACCAGTGCCGAAAGTCAGGACGATGCTGACGCCCAGGCCCTGGCCTACGGCAACAGCCAGAAGCAGGCCAACGCCAATGCGCAGGGCACCTGTTCCGCCCGGCAGGTGCACTTGGCCAATGTGCAGCCCAAAATCAAGGCCGTGGTGTTCGACCTCGTGCGCACCGACGCGGCGGGCAATCTCACGGTAACGGTGCAGGCCTCGGCCGAAGTAGACGGCACGAACGGAGCCAGCACGCAACAGTTCACCAAGGACTTTGTGCTGCCCAGCGGCATTAGCTCGGCTACGGGCCTGAGCCTGGACTACGGCGGGCAGGTGCTGGTCAGCTTTGATTCCTTGCAGATTGAGGCTGCTAGCCCCGGTGACTACTCCTACTAACCCCCTTTTGCTTTTCACTTTTAACCCCCTTTTCTCATGCCTGTAAATACCGACGACCCTACCGTACCCGTCGGGTGCGAAGCCGCCACCTTGCCGCCCGGCATTGCGGCCGAAGACTGCTTTCAGCCCGAGCTGAACTACGGCTACGCCAGTGACCTATACTGGTCTTCGCAGCCTTTTTCGGCGGCGGTTACTGCCACCAACTTCGCGGCGGCGCTGACGGCGGGCACCATGATTGGTCCCATCATCGGCGAGTACACCTCGGCCAACCCCACTGACCAAGTGGAGCGCATCAACGGCATTGACTTCCCGAAGCCGACGGACTTAGTGTTCAACGTCACGATTCGCGACACGAGCCAGGCCAACTACGACATGGCCCGCACCACGCAGACCGGCCGCCAGCAGGGCTATTTCTTCCTGCTCGACAAAAACGGCTACATCTACGGCGGCCAGAACGGCATCTGCGGCGGGCGTTCTACCATCGTGCTGCGCAACGTGCTGCCAGCTGGCGAAACCGACCTGCACACCATCACGGGCACCATCAAGGGCCGCGGCTTCTTTGACCCCGTGCGTAGTGCCGCGCCAGTGCCTTACGTGCGCTAGCGGGCCCACCTAGCCGCCGCAACCCGTTTGCCCTGCTGCTTTTCGGCGGCTAGGGCAAACGGGTTGTTTTGTGTATGCCCTACCCGCTAGAAGACGCCGAGCTAGAGGCGCTCATTGCCCAAAACATCACGGACGACCTGCAAGGCCAGAACTCGGCTGCCCGCGTGCGGGAGGTGTTGCTCTACATGGTGGCCAGCAATGGTAGCACGCCCGCAAACCCCGGCGACCCCAGCACGCCCGCGCCCGTCACGCGTATTATCAAAACCACGCTGGAGCTGGCGCAAGACCTGCCAACAGCCGCCCCACCTGCCGTAACGGAAAACGCCCTCTACGCCCTCACCAGCGACGCCTGGAACGGCGACACCACGGCCACGGTCTACGTGCTGGGCCTGAGCGCCACCGAGTTCGACGTGACGGGCACGGCGTTGGTGAATGGCAGCCTGCAAGCCGTCAGCGTGAACGTAGCCGAGGGCACCTATGCGCCGCTGGTCAGCATTCCGGGCGCCGCCAACGGCGTGCTCTACAACGTGGAGCAGAACCGCTACGAGGCAGACGACAACGCGCTGGTTTTCCCGCTCTACGCTGCCACTCCTGGCCGCCGCTACGTTATCAACGCAGCGGGCACCAGCGCCAGCGTCGTGTACAATTACACGGCCGCCGACTACACGCTCTTCAACGACGTGGAAGTAGTGCAGGGCACCATCTACCGCAGCACGACCGGGATAGATTTAAGTAACGCGGGCTACGTGGATGGCAACGGCACGTTTCTGGGCAGATGGGCCAACCTCGATGCCAGCGGCTACACCTCCAAGGCGCCCACCCTAAGCGGAGG
>CALMOO010000156.1:20791-21899 GCA_937871705.1 uncultured Hymenobacter sp. | reverse complement strand
AAGCGCCACACACCGGTCGGGGTCAGCCAGATGTGCTGCACCGCGCCTGAACCCGAGATTTCCGCTACGGTATACGTTTGGCCCGGCTTGATGAGCACGCTGGGGCTTACCTTCCAGCCCAGGCCCAAGTCGCGGCTCGCGTTTTTGCCGGTGCCTTCGGTGGCCCGCCCGCCCTGGCCCTTCGCCCCGCTGAAGTTCTCGGGGCTGATGGAGCGGGTTTGCGCATCGGAGAGGCGGTATAGGTTGCCCAGTTCGGTGCCCAGGCCATTGAAAGCACCTGATTGCTGCGCCCCGGCCGGACCCGCCACCAGCAGCAACCACAAGAGCAGCGCTGCCAGAACGCCGCGGCGAACAATGAGTTGGTACCACTTCATAAGTAGGGGGTAGGCAATAAGTAAGCAGCAAGTCACCGTCGGGTGCGGCTACTCGCCGCTTGGCCGGAGCTGCTGCACGTTGATGGGGGTAGGCTGGCCGAAAACAGGCAAGCCGTCGGCGTTCCAAGTAAATTTCTGCATGCGCGGGTTGCGCGCATCGCCGCAGCCCTGGCCAACCAAGCTATTGGCGTGGTAAATAAGCCAGTCCTCGGTGCCATCCTTCGACTTGAAAAAGCCGTTGTGGCCCGGGCCGTAAGCGCCACCTGCCGTGTTGGAAGTAAAAATCGGCGACGCCGATTTTGTCCAGGCAGTAGCATCCATAGGGTTGCCAGTGCTGCTCATACTCAGTTGGCCCAGCGCATAGCTGTCGGTGAAGCAGTGGCTGGCCGAGTAGATAAGAAAGGTCTTCCCGGCGTGCTGAATAATTTCTGGGCCCTCGTTTACCGGCACCGGGCCATATTTTTCCCAGTCGTAGGTCGGGCTGCTTAGCTCCACGCGCGGCCCGGTCAGCGTCCAGGGGTTGCTCATCTCGGAGATGTAAATGCGCTGGGTATCATCAACATCGGTACGGTGGCCTGACCAGAGCATGTAGCGCTTGCCATTTTGCTCGAACACGGTGCCGTCGATGGCCCACTTATCCTCGGTCGGGTTGAAGATGCGCCCTTTTTCCGTCCAGGTGCCAGCAGTCGGGTCGGCGCTGGCATTTTCGAGCACCCACAGCCGCTGGCCCCCGC